>CAMATG010000724.1 GCA_945860645.1 Candidatus Sulfopaludibacter sp. SbA3
GCAGTTACTCTCGTAAATGAGCTGCGGGCTGGTGAGATCTGGAACGAGAAGAAGGCCGTGGAATGGACGGCGAAAGAGCGCGAACTGATCCTGACGCGCTCACCGTGGGCGAAGACAGTTACGGCGAGTGTGGATTTTTCCGGAATGCCGATGGGCCCGCCGCCGGGCGGCGGCGGGCCCCCAGGAGGTGGAGGCCCGCCCGGAGGCGGACCTCCGGGGGGAGGACCTGGGGGCGGTGGACCACCGCCGGGAATGGGCGGTGGTATGCCGGAGGTGAAATTTGTGGTGTGCTGGGAATCCGCCGCGCCGGTCCGGGATGCCCGCGAACAAGCGCTGCCGGAGGCGGCGGCAGGGCATCTTGTTATCAGCCTGGGTGGAATGCCACGAGGACCTCAAGGAAGGCGCCGGAACCCCGAGGCGTTGCCGAATATGGACGAAGATCTATTGCAGGCAACCACGCTGAAGCCCAAGAGGAAGGGCGCGTTGCGACCGCTGCGCTTTCTACGCGACGAGAAGAGTGGCGGGGTGCTGTTCCTGTTCAGCAATCCGGCGGAGACCATTTCCGCGGACGATAAAGAGTGGGTGTTTGAAACGCGGATGGGACCGATGGAAGTGAAGACTAAGTTCACGGCCAAGGACATGCGCTACCTGGGTAAGCTGGCAATCTGAGATTTGTTTTCGTGATTTGACGACACGCGGCGGGGCTGATGATATCGCTCCCGCCGCCGTACTTGTATCTGTGTCGAAAGTATTTCGGACTTACTCCATCCAGTGCAAAGAAAAGTAAAGATCGTACCCATCCGGTCATTTTGTCTCGTCGGCTGGTTACATGAACACTTACTGGTGGATTCGAATTCTGACTTTCTCGTTTGCATTGGAAATCACGGCATGGGGACAGGAAACCGCGGCGTTATCCGGGCAGATCGTGGACCAGAGCCAGGGCGGCATCGCGATGGCCGACGTTGCACTTACACACCTGACGCGCGGCGGGCAGAGATCTACCACGACCACTGGTTTGGGTTACTACACGTTTGCGACGCTGGAGCCTGGAGAATACTCGGTGGTGGTGCGTAAGTCGGGATTTGCCGATTTGCAAATCGGACTGCTACGCCTGCGGCCGCGGGACCGGCAAACGCTGGTACTGGAGATGAAGATCGCCGCCACGGCGGACTCGATCACCGTGGAAGCGCGAGCGGAGGGGACGTCGTCGGACGCATCGAACGGGGCGGTGATTGAGCAGGACTTTCTGCGGCATTTACCGGTGAACGGCCGGACCGTCAGTGCCCTGGTGCGAATGGCGCCGGGAGTGACATCGAGCGGAGGGCCTGGCGGCGGTTTGCATGTGAACGGACTGCGGTCCAACACGAACTACTACATGCTGGATGGCGTGAGCGTGGCGCAAGGGCAATCGATTGGCGGGGGCCCGGGCGGCCCGGGCGGAGGCGGACCGGGGCTGGGGGGCGGCGGGGGATCGGGAACAGATTCCATCTCGCTGGATACGTTGGAGGAGGTGCGGGTGCAGACGTCGGCCTTTGCGCCGGAGTTTGGGAGGACGCCGGGAGCGCAGGTGTCGATGGTGTCGCGGGGAGGGTCGAACGACTGGCATGGATCGGCGTATGAGTACTTTCGAAACGGCGAGTTGAACGCCAACGATTGGTTTGCGAATCGGGCTGGGCTGGCGCGGGGCGCCATGCGGCAGAACCAGTTTGGTGGAACCTTGGGGGGGCCGGTAATCAGGAACCGCACGTTCTTCTTTGCCGGGGTGGAGATGCTGCGGCTGCTTTCGCCGGATACGTCGGTATCGAGTGTGCCGGACAGAGAGACCCGCCGGTCCGCGCGGGCAAATCTGCGGCCTTTCCTGAATGCGTTCCCGATTGCGAATGGACCGGCGCTGGACAATGGCGCGGCGCAGTATTCGGCGGTGTTCTCGAACCCGCAGAGCAGGGATTCGGCGAGCTTGCGGGTGGACCACACATTGGGAGCGCGGCACACGTTGTTTGGAAGATACAGCTGGGCGCCGTCGGACGGAGTATCACGGGGATCGGACTTTATCAGTTCGAACACGCTGATGAACCGGAGTTCGAAATCGCATTCCGGGACCGGATCGCTCCTGTCCAATTTGAAGCCGGGTGTGGTGAACGATTTGCGGGTGAACCTGTCGCGCAACGATTCGAGCAGCTACGGAACGGTGGACACCCTGGGCGGCGCTGTCCCGCTGACCGACGCGCAGATGTTTCCGAGGGGCGTGGACACGACGACGGGGACGTTCAGCATGAATATCCTGGGGTTGTCGAGCTACACGTACGGACAGCGGATGCGCAATGAGCAGACGCAATTGAACGTTGTTGACGGACTGACCATGATCGCCGACCGGCACACGTACAAGATTGGCGTGGACGTGCGATCGCTTTGGACGGCGAACCACAACGTGCCCTATTCAGTGAATGCGGTTTTCAGCGGATTGTCGGGCGAAAACCAGTCTTTTCTGTCCGGGTCCCCGGCATCGGCGGTGGTGTCGGCGAGCCAACATGACGTGTATCCTTCGACATTCAATTTTTCGTTCTATTTCCAGGACACGTATCGGGCCAGTGCACGAACGGTTTTCACACTGGGCGTGCGGTGGGACGTGAACCCTGCGCCAACGACCTGGCGGGGGGACAAACCGTTGGCGATATCGTCGCTGAAGGATACGCGGGTGACCCAGGAAGACTCCCTTTACAACCTGCGACTGGGCGACGTTGCACCGCGGTTTGGGGTATCGCATCAGATCCGGGGCGAGCGCGGGCGGGAGTTGACGTTCCGCGGCGGGTTGGGCGTCTTCAACGACCTTGGCTACGGGACCAGCTTGAGCGCTTTTAGCGGTGCGCCGTATGTGAATTCGAGGACGCTAACGGCTGGGGTTTTCCCGCTGGCAACCAGCGATCTGGCGGCACCGGTGCTGCCTCCGGTGAAGCCTTACAACCAGGTGGGGGCGGCGGAGCGAACACTGCAATCGCCGCGGGTGTGGCAGTGGAATGGGACCTTGGAAAAGGCGTTTAGCCTGGGCGAGGTATTGAGCGTTGGCTACGCGGGAACGCGCGGCCGGCGATTGTTGCGGACGACGACGACACCTTCGTTCTCCACTGACTACGATTTACTACGCCTTGCGACCAATGGCGCCGAGAGCGACTACAACTCGTTGCAGGCGCAGTACCGGCGGCGCATGGGGAAACGGCTGCAAACGCAGGTGAGTTATACGTGTTGGCATTCGGTGGACACGGCATCGAACGATGCCGGATTCGGCGGGGGTTTTGCCACGCTGTTTACAAGTGAAAAGGGGAACTCCGACTTCGATATCCGGCACAACCTGAACGTGACGGGTACCTACTTTTTAGGATTGCGGCAGACCGGTATTTTAGGGGCTGTGCTGGGCGGGTGGTACACCGATTTTCAGTATGCGGCGCGGACGGGGACGCCATTTGACGTGGTGGGGCTGACGGCCGATTCGAGTAATGCGTCGGCAACCAACGCGGGACAGCGAGGGCTGTTCGCGCAGGTGCGGCCCAACTACAACGGCAAGCCGATATGGATTGCGGATGCGGGGGCACCGGGCGGGAAAAAATTGAATCGGGATGCGTTTGAGGCCCCCAGCGGATACGGGCAAGGGAACCTGGGGCGGAATGTGATTCGGGGGTTCGGGCTGACGCAGCT
>CAMATG010000725.1 GCA_945860645.1 Candidatus Sulfopaludibacter sp. SbA3
CGGCGGAAACGGCTCATCCGCGCTCTCCACATAAATGGCCGGCACCCGCGCGCCCATCCCCCTCAAATACGCGGAAAGTTGCCCGCGATGGTGCACAGTATGCCGGATCGCAATGTTCAAATACGCAACCGCCGGGGCATTCCGCAGGCCAATGGAGTCAATCTCCCGCGCCAGCTGGTCGCCCGAAAGCCGCTCCAACAGCGCCATCCGGCGCCCGGTGTTCTCCGCATACCAACCCGCGATCTCCGCGCACGTCGCGGCCGACGCCGGCGGCCGCTCCTCCTCGTCAAACTGCCCATACAGTATCGCGTCCAAAAACCACAGCTCACAAATGGCAATATGCCGCGCCACTTCAAACGCGCTCATGGCCTTGGGGCCGGGCCGGTAGTCCCCCGCCTCCCCCGGCACCGCCGCCAGAATACTCGCCGTCACGGCCTGTTCGGACCGGAGTTGCGGCAACAGAAAACGGAATAGAAACTGGGCTTCGTCTGGACGCATGCGGGTCAACGGCAACTCAACCAAAATAGCAGGTCACTTCCCACCCGCCATCACCGCCCACTCGGCATACGCCACCACCACCGCGTTCCGGCTCCGCCGCATCTCCCCACTCACCAACTCCTTCTCCCGCAACATCAATTGCAACGCCCCAAACCAGGCATTCTGCGACGCCCCCGGCTCGTACCACTGCTCGAAATTCGTCAACCACCGCCGCATCGCCACGTCCCGCGCCGCCCCTGGCGGCACCAACCGCGCCGCCAACCCCAAAACATGCGACTGCATCCAACGAAAGTCCACCGCCGCCTTCTCTTCGCTCTCCCGCCATCCCTCAATTCTCTGCAACAAATCCCCATACCGCCCCGTCCACTCCTGGCTCTTCCGCTCCTCCACCGTCCAATACCGCGTCTCACCCGGCAAGTCCCGATTTCCATGATTCAGCCACCGCAGGTCCTCCAAAACCTGTTTGGACCGCTCTGACTCCCAAAAGCTCACAGCCTCCCACGCCCCCGCGTCCCGCGCCGGCCGCATCTGCTCCGGCGTCAAACCCGCCTCCCCGGCCAGCAAATTGAACTCCTTCCCCATCTCCGCTCCGTCTTTCAAATACGGCGTACATCGCGGACCGCTCAAATGCGCCGCCAAATACCCCTGCATCCCCTGCAACAACGCCTTTACATCCCGTCCCTGCCGCCGCGACTCATAAACAATCCCCAGCAAACTCCGCGTATGCCGTCCAAACACCCGGTCCGACGGCGCCACCCGCGCCAACGCCCCCGCAAACGCATCCAACAACTCCTGATCCAACGCGACCAACACCTTCCCCAACGGCTCCACCTGCGCCGGCGAATGCAACGCCGCAATCGCCGCATTCATCATGTGCCGAGGCTCCCCCCGCTCCCTCTGCCGCGCCGAAAACCCCTTCGCAAACACCATCCCCAACGTCGTGTAGTAATCCTCCAAATCCGGCACGTGCGTCGCGTTACACTCCAACGCCGGCAGCCCCGGCAAACGGGTCTCGGCAAACATCGCCGCCGCCCGCTCCGGGTCGTCCCGTAACATCAGGCGCACCGCCCGCATCCGCAGCGACAAAATATCCAGCCTATGCCGCGATGACGTCACATACGATCGCGAATCCGTATGGCTACCACCCAGCGTGGGCTGAATGTCCGGCGCCCGCAACGCCAGCCGAAACGCCTCCTCCGTCAACTCTCGCCGCCAAACCGGATCCACCTTCCCCTCTGCCATCCCCAACAACAAATCCGCCCCAAACTCCGGCGGCAACGCCCGCACCCGGTCCGCAAACGCCACCAACTCCTTCGGCCGCTCCGCCCCAACCAACACAAAACCGAATGCGACCAGCCACCCAAAACAGACCGAAGCCCGGAGCGCCATCCACCACGACACCATCTTGCTGCTGTTCTGCATGATGATCCTCATCGCAAATCTACACTCGCCCAGTAAAGCCATCGAACGCCGCGCCCATCACTCTACCAGACTGCTCACCCTCCTCCGCACCTGGTGGCTCACTCTGTGATACCTTTCCCCCAATGCGCTCTTTCGTCGTAACCATCCTCCTCGCCCTCCCCGCCCTCGCCCAGAACCAGCCCATCCTCGAAAACGGCTGGGCCCGCGTCGTCATGGGCGCCACCGTCCCCGGGCAGCTCTCCCGCCCCCACGTCCACAAGATCAACCGCGTCATGATCCACCTCAACCGCGGCGCCCAACGCATCGTCAACCTGGAATCCAACACCGCCAAGGACATCCCCTTCACCGCCGGCCAGGTCCGCTGGGATCCCCGCGTCGGCCTCCACACCAGCGAAAACACCGGCGGCACCGCCTTCAAAATCGTCGAAGTGGAACTCAACGACAACCCGCCTCGCAAGTCCCCCGCCCCCGCCAAACTCCCCGCCACTCCGCACAAAATCGAGCTCGAAAACAGTCAGGTCCGCGTTCTCCGCGTTATCGTGCCGCCCCGCGAATCCGCCAAAATTCTCTCGCCCTTCATCGCCGTCGGCCTCCCCACCGGCCAGACGCAGTTCCACCCCGGCAACACCACCATCGAAAACAAAACCATTCAGACCAGCGAATGGATCGTCGTCGAACTCAAGTAGCCCAGCACCACACCCAGCGCCCCGCCCGCCACCACGTCGCTCAGAAAATGCATCCCCAGCAAAACTCGCGACACGGCGATGCTCAGTGCGCAAAACACCAGCCCCAACGCCATCTCCGGCGACCACATCAATAGCGGCGTAATCACCGCGAACGCCGTCATGGTATGCCCGCTCGGGAACGAAAACCGGTCCGGCGGCAGCAACGTCGCCCACACATGCGGCGCAATCGCGCACGGGCGCGGCCGGTTCGCCAGCTTCTTCAAAATCATAAACAGCCCCACGCCAACCGCGCCAGCTCCCGTCGCCGCCCCCACCGCCTGAAATCGCCCATCCCCGCCAAACAGCAACACCGCCAGCCCCACGGCGTACCAAAGCCACCCGTCCCCGCCCCGCGTCGCCCAGATCATCCATAGCCGCACCCATCGCGGCGCCAGCCAGTTGTTACAACGCCGCATCACCACCAGATCCCGCGTGGCAATGTAGTCCAATACGTTAGCTGTCAGAACGCGGCTAGTGCGCATGCTTACTTGTACTCCGCACTCCGTTACAAATCTTTGAAGACTGCAAAAAACATTCGTGAATCAATTTGTTTCGCCGACCAGACCGCTACAATAGAAACTAGTTTACCAAGTGGCAAAAAGACCAGCCGTCGATTTCATATTCTTTGATGCCGGAGGCGGCCACCGCGCCGCCGCCACTGCTCTCGAAGCCCTGATCAAACAGCAGGACCGCCCCTGGGACGTTCGCCTCGTCGATCTCCAGGACGTCCTCGACGAACTCGACATCTTCCACAAACTCACCGGCCTGCGCATGGAGGACATCTACAACACCCTCCTCGAAAAAGGCTGGACGCTCGGCTCCACGCAACTGGTGCCGCTCATGCACGCCATCATCCGCGTCTACCACTCGGCCCAGGTCAAGGTCCTCCAGCGCTACTGGTCCACCAACACCCCGGACATGGTCGTCTCCGTGGTGCCCAACTTCGACCGTTCCCTGTGGCAAGCCCTGCAAAAGGTCAACCCCTCCATTCCCTTCGTCACCATCCTGACGGACATGGCCGACTACCCGCCCCACTTCTGGA
>CAMATG010000726.1 GCA_945860645.1 Candidatus Sulfopaludibacter sp. SbA3
TAGCTCATACCGATGCCCATGAGGCTGCCGATGATCGCCATCAGAATTGTTTCGCGCAGGAGGATGCCGAGGACGTACGATTGGCCGGCGCCGAGGGCCTTCAGGATGCCGATTTCGCGGGTTCGCTCGAGAATGGCGGTGTACATGGCGAGGAAGACAACGAGGAACCCGAAGAGGACGCTGAGGGTCATGACGACGCCGATGAAGGTCTTCAACTCGGGGATGCTGTTGACGGAGAACTGGGTGGCGAGCTCATCCATGGAATAGATGGGATAGTCGCTGAGGGTTTGTTTGAAATTGGCGATGACGGCCTGCGTCTGTTTGGGGTCGTCCAATTTGACATAGATGACCGAGACTTTGCCGGTGGTGGCGGTGAGATCCTGCAGCACGGTTTTCGGCAGCATCATGCGGGTGAGTTTGCCGCCGCGGAAGATGCCGGTGATGGCCCAATCGCGGTTCAGAATCTTCACGGTCGAACCAACGTGGAGCTTCTTTTCCTTGGCGTAATATTCGTCAATGATGGCTTCCTGGCCCGATTGAAAGGGGCGGCCTTCAATGAACGTAAACCCGCCGCTCATTTTCGAGAGCGCGTCGAGATCGACGCCATGGACGGTGCTGACGCCGCCGAGCGGCTGGATCGTCACGCCGGTAGCCTGCGTTACGTGCGGCTGCTCCTTGGCCCAGGCGACCAGCTTCTCATTGATGTTGGGCGGGGTGATACCGATGGCCGACGAGCCGGCTGGCCGAATAATAATGTCAGCTCCCACGCCACGTGTGCGGGCTTCCTGATCCCGCAACATGCCCTCACCAACGCCCACGAGCGTCAGCATCATTGTGACACCGAGCCCAATGGCGAGCGAACTCAACAGCGTTCGAACCGGGCGGTGTTTCAGATTCTCCCAAACCAGCTTATAGACCAAGGTCTCATTGTATCGCGCCGGAACCGCCGCCGCCTTGTCTGGTACCCTGGAATTTCAACCTGCATCATGTCGTTCCAGATACGTCCGCAACAAGAATTCCTCGTTCAACCTGCTCTTCCCGCCGCGCTCGAACGGCTTTCCGAACTCGCCTATAACCTGCTGTGGGTATGGGACAGGGACATTCGCAGTATGTTCCGCCGCCTGGACGCGGCCGAGTGGCGTAGTTCCTCGCACAACCCCGTGCGCATGCTGGGGCAGGTCTCGCAGGCCACGCTGTCCAAGGCGGCCGCGGATCCGCGCTTCGTCGCGATGTACAAGAAGGCCTGTGACAAGCTGGACGGCTACATGGCTTCCACGCCGGTGGACAGCGAGAAGCTGATTGCGTATTTCTCGATGGAGTATGGGTTGGCGGAATGTCTGCCGATCTATTCGGGCGGCTTGGGTGTGTTGTCGGGCGACCACATGAAGGGCGCGTCGGACCTGGCGTTGCCGTTGGTGGGGATCGGGCTGCTGTATCAGAAGGGCTATTTCAGTCAATCGCTGAACCCGGATGGCTGGCAGATTGAAAAGTCGCCGGAGAACGATTTCTACACGCTGCCATTGCGGCCGGTGACGAAGGAAGACGGCTCGGAACTGACCATTGAAGTACCGATGCCTGGCGGCAGTGTCACGGTCAAAGTTTGGAAGATCCAGGTTGGCCGCGTGCGGCTGTTCCTGTTGGATACCAACATTCCGCAGAACAAGACTGCCGAGCTGCGGGATATCACCGATGCGCTGTACGGCGGCGATTCGCATACGCGGATTCGGCAGGAAATCGTTCTTGGCATTGGCGGTTTGCGTGCGCTGCGCGCGATGGGGATCGAACCCACCGTGTACCACATGAACGAAGGGCACTCCGCGTTCCTGGGGCTGGAACGGATCAGCATTCTGATGGCGACCTACGGGCTGTCGTTCGATGAGGCGATTGAGACCTGCCGCGCCAATAACGTGTTCACGACACACACGCCGGTGCCGGCCGGAATCGACCTATTCGATACCGGGCTGATGCACTACTATTTCCGCGAATACTGCGAGAAGACGGGCTTTTCGATTGATCAGTTGCTTTCGCTGGGACGGCGGAATCCGGGCGACCAGGGCGAGTCGTTCTCGATGGCGATTCTGGCGATCAAGACCAGTTGCTGGCGCAATGCAGTGAGCGCGTTGCACGGCGTTGTCTCGCGCGAGATGTGGCAGGACCTGTGGCCGAACGTCCCGTCGTGGGAAGTGCCGATCACGCATGTCACCAATGGCGTGCATCTGCGGTCGTGGGTGAACGGCGATCTGGTCCAGCTTTACGACAATTATCTGCAGCCCGATTGGCGCGATAAGGCGACCGATCCGGAGACGTGGAAACTGGTGGATGACATTCCGGACAATGAGATCTGGACGGCGCACAAAAAGCGGAAGCGGCAGTTAATCACTTTCGTTCGGAACCGTTTGTTGAAGGGCGCGCAGGCGCGGAAGACTTCGTCGCCCGAAGTGCGCCGATTGTCGGAGGCGTTGGATCCGGACGCGTTCACGATCGGTTTTGCGCGGCGGTTTGCGACGTATAAGCGGGCTACCTTGTTGTTGCGGGATTTGCCTCGTTTGAAGCGCCTATTGACGAATAACCGGATGCCGGTGCAGATTCTGATTGCTGGCAAAGCGCACCCGAAGGATATTCCTGGCAAGACGCTGATCCGCGAGATCTTCCAGCTTTCGCGCGATCCGGAGATTGCCAACCGGCTGATTTTTGTTGAGGATTATTCCATCGCCGTGGCTCGCGAACTGGTGCATGGCGTGGACGTTTGGTTAAACAACCCGCGCCGCGGCGAGGAAGCCTGCGGGACATCGGGCATGAAGGCCGGCATCAACGGTGTGTTGAACCTGTCGATTCTGGACGGGTGGTTCGATGAGTCCGATGAAGAGTCCGGCGGGTGGGCGATCGGGGATCGCGAGGAGTACTCGGAAGATCAGGACGAGATCCACAATTCGTCGGTTCTTTCGCTGTTGGAGAACGAGATTGTTCCGCTCTATTACGCCGCGCGCGCCGATGAGGTGCCGGTGGAATGGGTGAAGCGGATGAAGCAGTCGATCAAGGCGTTGACGCCGCAGTACGATGCGCGGCGCATGCTGGACGATTATTCGCGGTTGCTCTACAATCCTGCGCACGACTATCGGGCTGAGACGCGCAGTGATAATTTCACGCGCAGCCGAAACCGCGCGACGTGGGACAAACAGGTGCAGGCGGCATGGCCGCATGTTCGGTTCGTCGAGTTGAGCGGCGCACCGCACGGGCCGGTGCTTTCCGGGCAGCCGATGCCGATGCGGGCGGTGGTGGAGTTGGCTGGGCTGGTGCCGAGCGACGTGCGGGTGGAAGCCGTCGTCGGGCGGATTGATTCCGCTGGCGCTTTGGAGGATACGGAGATCGTTTCGTTGCCGGCCATGGAGCAGATGGGGTCCGCGTGGGCGTTCGGCTGCAACTACGCGCCGACGCAGACGGGGCGCCTGGGCTGTGCGTTCCGGATCTCGAGCAACCACTTCGAGCATCCGCTGACGCGGCCTTGCAACGCATTGCTGAAGTGGAGCTAGTACCTAGTTGCACTAGTTAGCGTACTGTGTCATTCTGGCGCAATGCGCCGACTACCCGCGACGTTTCGCCTGACGGACGAGGAACTGAAGACGTTGGAGGGCTGGCTCCGGCAGGGCAAAACCGAGCAGCGCATGGTAGAGCGGG
>CAMATG010000727.1 GCA_945860645.1 Candidatus Sulfopaludibacter sp. SbA3
AACGTCGATGAGTCCATCCGCCAGCTCAACGCCGCCGTCCAGCGCGATCCGAAACATGCCCTGTCTCTCTCCCTCCTCGCCCAGGCCCTTCGCATGAAGGAGCTCTATCCGGACTCCATCGACTCTGCCCGCAAGGCCATCGCCCTCAACCCCAAAAACGCCGAAACTCACTTCTGGCTGGCCGAAAGCCTGCGCCTCTCGGCCAAGTACGCCGAAGGCGTGGGCGAGTATCAACAGTACCTGCAAATGAGCGACTTCGACAGTAAGCTAGCCGGCAAGATGAATTACTATGTGCTGGGCTATCTGGCCGGCATCGGCCGCAAGAAACGCGCCGCCCAGCGCGACGTCTGGAGCGACATGCGCAGCCTGGCCTACTTCGGCCTCTGCGACTGCGAGCGCAAGCGCGAACGTTACGACGAAGCCATCGCCTACTGCCAGCGCTCCCTGCGCTACGACAGCCAGGAGCCCTACGTGCACTACGTGCTCGGGCTCTCCTACGCCCGCCGCGCCCAGAAGCTCCAAAGCGTGGAACAATTCGCCGCCGCCCGCAGCCATTTTCAGAAGGTGCTCGACATCAACCCCGACCTCGCAGAAGCCGATTTCGCCCGCAAGAACATCGCCTCCATCGACGCTGCTCTCCGCTAATAAACCATCGCCGGCCGCGCCTCCGGCCCCAGAAATATCGCCTCAGGCACCATGTCCGTCCCCGACCCCAATAGCCGCGGTTTTAACAGCAACATCATCGCCCCCTCGTCGCCCTCCACCGTGTTCGTCCGAAACGCCTGCCCTAGAATCGGAATCTGCATCAGTCCCGGAATCCCCGTCCGGTTGTAAGTGCGCGTGTCGTCCGACAGTCCGCCCAGCATCGCCCACTGCCCATCCCGCATTCGCACCCGCGACGTGAACTTCCGGTTGGCCAAAATGGGGATCCCGTTCAGCGCCGCCCCGGACAGTAACTTGAACTCCGCCTCCACCTCCAGCGTCATCTCCTCCGTATCGTGGACAAACGGAGTTACTTTCAGCGTGAGTCCCAGATTCTCAAATTGAAACGATGGTGGGAACGCCAGTCCGGTCTCCGCGACCCCCGCTCCGGAGCTGTAACTTCCCGTCAGAATCGGATACTTCTGTCCCAATAACAACTGCGCCGGTTGCCCGCTTACCGATTGCACAAACGCCCGCTGCACCGACGAACCAAAATTCTTCGTCGCCGTCGCCGTCACCGTCGCATCTGCTATGGTCATGCCGATCAGCCCGTTCCCCGCGCCAAAGGTCGCAATCGGCGCGCCTGCGTCCACCTTACTCGGGTCGTTGTTCAGGAAACGGCTCAACCAAAATAGCTTGGCCGATGTCGGCAGGCCAATCCCGGCCTCCAGCGATCTGGTCGTCCGCATCTCATACAGTTCCACTTCAATCACCACCGCCGGCCGCGCCCCCAGTAACTGCTCAAATAACTTCTGCGCCGGCCGGACTTTCGAAACGCGGTCCCGCATGATCACCATATGTCGCGTGTTATCGATGGCGAACTTCTGTATCTCCATCACCTGCTGCACCGCTCGCGCCGCCTCCTGCAGTTCCTGCGTCGAGGTCGGGTCCGGCAGCGTCAACAGCACTGCCACCGTCGGCTCGCGTTCCTGCCGCTTCTGCGTCGTGTCTTTCACCACCATGATCCGCCGCGGCCCCAACGCGACGATGAAACTCCCCGTTGCCGCCGACAGCCCATGCAGCACCTGCCGCGCGCTCTGCTCCGTACACTGGAACCGCACCGGTTGCCCCGTCGCCGGATACTCGCCGTCGAAGAGGACCTCCAGTCCCAATAGCTTTCCGGCCGACTCCCACAGCTTCTGCGGCGCCTCTCGCAAATCCACCGCGAACAGCGTCTTCGGCAATGCCAGTTCCGGTGGCGGCAACAACTCCCGCGCTTCCTTCACCTCGCGCTCCGAAATCGGCGCGAAAATCGCGTCCAGTTCTTCTGGCGTTGCCGTCGCCGCCTGAACCGCTGTGGCCGACTGCAATCCGTCTCGCACCACTCGCTCCATCAGGATCCGCGCCCGCGCCGTAGCCATCGCCGATCCCTTCGCCGCCGCCTGGTTGTACAACAGCACGGCCTCAGCCACGTTGCCGATCTTCTCCGCCTGCTCTCCCTTCCGGGCCAGCGCGCGCGCCGACGGCTCCGCCGCCCATACCGCGACGGTCAAACCGGCCAACAGGATTCGCAGACAAAGTCCCACAATTACATGACGTGCGGCAGGTTCAATTCGTGCAAGGGTAAAGTCGGCCTCGCTTATTGCCGATATAAACCGAGGATACTTATGTCGGCCACCCTCCCGCAGCCCCCCGCCACGCCGGTTAACCATTTCAATCCGCGCATACCGGAATCGATTGAAACACTGGGAATCAGCGAGAATCTGGTTCTCGATCTGGTCGTCCGGCGCTTGCTGCTCGAAGGAACTTCTACTCTTTCCAGCCTTGCCCGGAAACTGCGCGTCTCCGTCCCGGTCATCGACCACGTCTTCCAGTACATGCGCAAACAGCAGTTGGTGGAAGTGAAAGGGATGGTCGGCAACGACTATACGTTTACCCACTCCGCCTCTGGGCGCCAACTGGCCAGCGAGCGCTTCCAGATCTCGCAATACGCCGGTGCCTGCCCGGTTTCGCTCAACGAATACCACGCCGCCACCCGCCAACAAGCCGCCAAACTCCAGATTGACCGCCGCGCCCTGCGCCAGGCCTTCTCGGACCTTATTGTTACCGATCGCCTGCTCGATCAGCTCGGCCCGGCCCTCATCAGTCAAAATTCCATTTTCGTCTACGGCCCTTCCGGCAACGGGAAAACCTCCATTGCCGAACGTATGTTGCGCGTCTATCAGGACGCCGTTCTCATCCCCTACGCCGTCGAAGTCGACAACCAGATCATCTCTATTTACGACCCAGTCGTCCACAATGCCCTGGAAACGACGGATCCGGAAATCGACCCCCGCTGGGTACTCTGCAAGCGACCCTGCATCGTCGTTGGTGGCGAACTGATCCCGTCCATGCTCGAACTCCGGCTCGACGAAGCCTCCGGCATCTACTCCGCGCCGTTGCAAATGAAGGCCAATAACGGCCTGTTCATCGTTGACGATTTCGGCCGCCAGCTGATGTCGCCCCGCGATCTCCTCAATCGCTGGATCGTCCCGCTCGACCGGCGCATCGACTATTTGACCCTCCGCTACGGCGTCAAATTCCAGATTCCGTTCGAACTCATGGTCGTCTTTTCCACCAACCTGGAACCGTCCGACCTCGCCGACGAAGCCTTCCTGCGCCGCATTCAAAACAAAATCTACGTCGAATCGGTCAGCCCGGCCGTCTTCGATCAGATTTTCCAACGTGTCGTCTCCGCCCGGCGTGTTCCGGCGGAAGCCGATAGCGCCGAATTCCTACGAAAGCTCTGCCTCCGCGAAGGCCGCACGGAACTCCGTGCCTGCTACCCGAGCGACATCTGCAATATTCTCGAGTCCATTTCCCGCTACGAAGGGCGGGGAATCGCGATGACGAAGCCCGATCTGGAACGCGCAACGTCTCTCTACTTCGCAAAAACCTAATCCCATCCGTCCGCTCCCGCACATAGAAAAAGGCCCTGCTTACCAGCAGGGCCTTTTCTCGTAGAAACTTGCTTCTGGGATTACGCCAGTTGA
>CAMATG010000728.1 GCA_945860645.1 Candidatus Sulfopaludibacter sp. SbA3
ACGGCCAAGGCCAACGACATTCTGGCCAAGGTCATTCGAGCGAAGTCCGCCGCTCTTAATCTTCAGTCTGTGTGAAGCACTACACTAGGGGGAAAACGCTAGTATTCCAAAAAAGGTGCTAAGGTGCAAGCCCTAAATAGTCCTAGTTAGTACTATCCCGGGGGCGAGAGTTAGTCGCGAAGCATCTCGACGATTGTGCGCTCGCCGAGGGCATCGGGGAGTTCGTAACGGTCGAGGATTCGGAAGTCGATGCGGCGTTTGCGTGATTCGGGGGCGGCTTCGGTGATTTCGGTGGCGACGTCGGGCCCTTTATAGAGCAGGACGCGGGCGTCGTTTTTGAGGGCGGGGGCGAAGATGAGAAAAGCCTTGTGGAGAGGGGCGACGGCGCGGCCGGTGACGATGTCGGCATGGTTGTGGTGGATCCACTCTTCGGCGCGCTGGGGGATGACCTGGACGTTGGGGAGCCGCAGTTCGTCGACGACCGATTGGACGAAGCGGGCCTTTTTCTGGGTGGCTTCGAGGAGGGAGAACTTCACGTCGGGGAGGACGAGGGAGAGGGGGATGCCCGGGAAGCCGGGGCCGGTGCCGGCGTCGACGACGTGGAGGGCGTCGGCGAAGAGGCGCCAGGGGAGGACGGAATCGAGGACGTGTTTGATGGCGGCTTCGCGCGGGTCGGTGATGCGGGTGAGGTTCATCACCTTGTTGATTTCGACGATCATGTCGAGGTGGAGGGCGGACTTGCGGATGACGTTGTCCCGGTGGGGGAGGTCTTGGGGGAGGAGTTGAGCGAGTTCGCCAGCGAATGACACTTCTCTATTCTGCCATTGAGGGTCTGGCACTGGGGGCGGTGTTTGATAAGATCGCTGCATGTCCGACAGTACAACTCGTCGTTATTTCATGGGGGCGGCCGCGGCTGCTTCGGCTGTGCGTGTGTGGGGCGCGAACGACCGCGTGAGCCTGGCCATTGTGGGTCTGGGCGGGCGCGGGAGCGACCACCTGCGGAACTACATTCGCATTGGCGAGGCGCGCGTGGCGGGCCTGTGCGATGTGAACCAGGCGGCGCGGGAGCGGGCGCAGACCACGCTTTTCAAGGGCACGAGCGAGAAGGCCAAAGAGTTCGCCGATATGCGCGAGGCGTTCGCCGATCCTAGCATCGACGCGGTCTCCATTGCGACGCCGAACCACTGGCACGCGCTGGCGGCCATTTGGGCGATGAAGGCGGGCAAGGACGTCTACGGCGAAAAGCCGGCGGCCTACAACATCTACGAGTGCCAGAAGCTGGTGCAGGTGGCGCGCGAGACGAAGCGGATGTTCCAGGTGGGTTCGCAGCACCGTTCGAATCCGCTGAAGATGAAGGCGATGGAGGCGATTAACGGCGGGTTGATCGGCAAGGTGTATCAGTCGAAGGGGCTGTGCTACAAGCGGCGGAAATCGATCGGGCGCAAGCCGGATGCGCCGACGCCGCCGGGCGTGAACTGGGAGATGTTCCTGGGGCCGGCGCCGCTGCGGCCGTTCAACGAATTACGGTTTGCGTATAACTGGCACTGGTTCTGGGACACCGGCAACGGCGACATCGGCAACCAGGGTGTGCATGAACTGGGGCTGGCGCGCTGGGGCATGGGCGATCCGGAGTGGCCGAAGACGGCCTATGCGCACGGCGGGAAGTTTGCGTATGAGGACGATCAGGAGACGCCGAACACGCTGTCGGCCGCATTCGATTTTGGCGGGCGGGAGCTGGTGTTTGAGGTGCGCGGATTGTTGACGGGGGCCGAGGGCGCGGTGCCTCGCGGGCCGCGGCAGGGGCCGGCAGCGGCTGAGCCCACGCCAGCGGCGACCGCACCGCGCGGAGCTGCGCCGTTGAACATCATGGTCGGCAATTTGTACTTCGGCACCGAGGGCTGGGCGGCGATGAGCGACGCCGGGTTCCAGGCGTTCAAGGGCGAGAGCAACGAGGTGATCATGGAAGAGCGGGCGGTTCGCGGGCCGGACAGCGACCCGACCGGGCTGCACATGAAGAACTTCCTGGCGGCGGTGAAGTCGCGGAATTCGAAAGAGCTGCACGACGAGATTGCGATCGCGTCGATGAGCGCTTCGATGTGCCATTTGGCGAATATTTCGTACCGCGTGGGGCGGCGGTTGACGCTGGCCGGCGGGCCGAAGTTTGTGGGCGACGCCGAGGCGACGAAGTTGCTGACGCGGGACTATCGCAAGCCTTACGTGGTGTAGGTTTTTATGGAGGCGATCCTGGAGCGGATTGAACGCGACGGGGGCGCCGCGCAGGTTCGTCGATTGTGGATGCCGCCGGAGGACCCGGCGGCATTCGCTGTTTTGAGTGGGATGCGGTTTCCGTTGGTGGAGGAGTTGGTTTTGCCCTCAGCATTTGTGCTGGGCGGGCCGGGGCGGGAAACGTGGTTGCGGGAGATGCCGCGTTTGCGGCGAGTGACATTTGGATTTACGATGGCGGACGATGGCTTGATTGCGGCGATGGCGGCGTTGCCGTGGTGGCGGCAGTTGACCTTTCTGGATGCGAAGTTTGGGCAATTGCAGAAGACGGGCGGGTTGGGGGCGTTGTGGGAGGGAACCGCGCTGGAGGAGTTGCGGCTTTGTTATCCGGGGGCGGCGGATGCGCGGTGTTTGTTGGGGTTTCCGTTTGCGCGGTTGAGATTGCTGGCATTGTGCGGGGAGACGGGAGACGCGTTTTTGGAGGGGTTGGCGGGGGCGTCGCTGCCCTTCTTGGAGGATCTGGATGTACGCGCCACTTCGGTGAGTGCCGCCGGGGTGCGGGCGTTTGTGGCGGCACCGCGGGCGGGTCTGCCGCGATTGCGGCGCATGGGCATCGCGTTCGCCAGTGATCGGGAGGAGCCGTACCACGATTGGAACGGCGCTTTGGTGGGTTCCGGCTATGAGCCGATGACGTCAGGCGAACTGGAGGGAGCATTCTTTGCAGGAAGCTCGCTGCGCCTGATGCCGGAGATTGAAAGGTGGCCGAAGTGAGGAGGTTGTTGCTGGGTGTTTTGGTTGTGCTGGCTGGGTGCGGCCTGTGTTCGGATGAGACTATGTCCACGGATATCTGGGTGGCGGGAGAGCGACTGCGTGTTGTTCGCAGAGATTGCGAGGCGACGACCGGTTTTGTTTATGTCGGACGGCGCGAATTTGTGGCGGGTGCCGCGCGGGTGGTGGTGTTGTCAGATACGCAGAAATAGCTTGCGGTTGTACATCCACAGCAGCATGAGCCAGAACATCGTTAACACGGCGGCGCCTTGGAGGAGTGGTTCGAAGCCCGCGCCGAGGAAGGCGAAGAAGTGCTCGCCGAGGTGGATTTTGAGGGAGCTGTAGAGGAACGCGTCAAACAGGTGGGCGATGAGGTAGGCGGCGATGGAGTTCATGCCGATGACCAGGAGCGGGAAGGCCCATTTGCGTTGGTCCTTGATCTCCATGACCCAGTAGAAGGCGGCGGTGAACCAGAAGCAGAGGCCGCCGCTGAAGAGGACCCAGGCGGGCGTCCAGATCCGTTTGACGATGGGGCAGACGCCGGTGACGTGGAGTAGCAGGCCGACGGTGATGGCGGCGGCGCCGGCGATCAAGAGTCGCTTTACATTCGCCGATTCGCGGAGCCAGCGGTCGGCGATGAGGCCGAGGATCATGGTCCCTAACGTGGGGATGAAGCTCAGC
>CAMATG010000729.1 GCA_945860645.1 Candidatus Sulfopaludibacter sp. SbA3
GTCTACGACCGCATGAAGGTTACCTTCCTCAACGGCAAGGTCACCGACGTCGAGTAACCCCTTCGCCCGAACCGCCCCCTCGCGGTCCGGCGAACACGGCCCGGGACGCGCCCCCCCGCATGTCCCGGGCCCTCTGTCATTCCGACGCCACAGGCACCCAGATCTCGAATCCGCCCCAGCCCGTCGAACCATCGAAATCCGCCCCGTACAGCTCAAACTCCGGCGCTCCCGTCGGTCGCAATCCGCCCCCGTTCCAAATCGTAAACCACGTCCGTCGCACCGTCGACACATGCCCACTGTGCCGGAACACCGCATACCGCGCCGCCACTAACCGCACCCGCCCCCACTCCCCGCCAACCCTCGAAACATCGCGCACCGCGACCCCGGCCAGATACCCCTCACTGTGGCAAACCCCATACGCCTCACGCCCCACCTGCCCCGGAAACCGCCCGATATGGGGACCCACCCGCTGCCACAATCCCGGAATCTCTGCGCTCTCCCCGGTGCCCAGTCCCACCACCCACCGCGCCTCCCCATCCACCATCCGCGGCGCCGCCAACCCCTCCCACATCCCCTCCTCCAACCGCTGCGCTTCCA
Source organism: Candidatus Sulfopaludibacter sp. SbA3 (assembly GCA_945860645.1). Taxonomy (GTDB): domain Bacteria; phylum Acidobacteriota; class Terriglobia; order Bryobacterales; family Bryobacteraceae. Next base: position 598 of record CAMATG010000729.1, read on the forward strand.
CCACCGTCAACCCTGCCACGCTCCCCAGCTCCCGCACCCCCTCCGGCGTCACCCCAAACTCCTCCCGAAACGCCCGCGTGAACGCCTCGTGCGAACCATATCCGGCCTCAACAGCCACCGCCAGAATATCGCCCGCCCCGCCAGCCATTCGCCGCGCCGCCTCCGTCAATCGACGCCCTCGCGCGTATCGCATCACCGGATACCCCGTCGCCGCGCCAAACGCCCGCGTCAGATGGTACTTCCCCACCCCGGACGCCTCCGCCACACGCTCCAACGTCAACTCCTCGCCAATATGGCTCTCAATGAACCACAACGCTTTGCCCGCTGCTGTTTCACTCGTCCGCATGTCCATCAGAATACGCGGCCCGCCGCCACCCACACTGGACTGGAATTGACCTGCGGCTTCTTTTTTCCGCCAACCGCAACTTCCGCGCCGCCACTGGGTTAAATTATAAGCAGTTCTTAATCCGGTGAAGGATCACCGTCACAGTCCGCGGGATCGGAAACGTATATGTCGTTCGCACCATCGAATCACGACAAGCCGGCAGTCAGACTATTCCATCTCACTTTCTACAAGGCCGGTAGCCAATGGGTCCGCGACATCCTCACCGACCCTCGGCTCATCGAATGTTCCGGCCACACGCTCGCCGCCTCCGGAATCGATCTGCAGTCCTCCCCGTGGCCCAACTTCTCCCCGGGCCAGATCGCCTCGCCCCTCTACTCCTCCGGCGCCGGGGAGTGGCGCCTGGTCGCCACGCCTGAGGACCGCGCCTTCGTCGTCATCCGCGATCCCCGCGACATCGTCGTCTCCCTCGTCTACTCCGTCTCCGTCAGCCACACCCCCACCCCGATCACCCTTCTCCTCCGCGACCCCATCGCCAACGCCTCCTCGCGCAATAAACTGCAGATTGGCATGTTCCTCCTCGCCCAGTGGGCCGAGTATATGCGCAGTTGGAATCGCGCTCCGGAGTTCGACAATGTACTCCTTGCCCGGTACGAAGACCTCATCGCCGGCCTCCCCGCCGAACTCGACCGGCTCTTCTCGTTCCTGCATTGGAACGTCCCCCAGTCCGTCATTCACGCCATCGCCCAGGACAACGCCTTCGCCACTCGCGCCGGCCGTCTCGCTGGGCAGGAAAACCTCTTCAGCCACCGCCGCAAAGGCATCGCCGGCGATTGGCGCAATCATTTCAACCGCGATCTCGCCCGGCTCTTCGAAGAGGCCTTCCCCGGTCTTCTCACGGAACTCAATTACGAGTCGCAAAACGATTGGTGGCAGTCCGTCCCCGCCGCCCTCCCGGAATCGAAGGTCGACCCCGTTCAGCAGCACGCCAATCTCCTCTCTGTGCTCGCCGAGTTCGAACAGGAGCTAGCCGTCACACGTACCGCTGCCGAAGAGCGCCTCAGAGACGTCCTCATCCTCCACGATGCCATCGCCGAACGGGACCAGGCACTCGCCGCGACGCTTTCCAGATCCGCGGAGTTGGAACGGCAACTATCCCGATTCCAGGTGTCGGCGCTGGGCGGTTAAACTAGGTTGCATGCGACTCTGGCTTCTCCCGCTGGCCCTGTCAGGCATCCTGGTCGCCGCCAACACAAAGAAAGAAATGATTCCGATGCGAGACGGCGTGCGGCTAGCCGCCTCCGTCTCGTTGCCATCCGGCCCCGGCCCTTTCCCGGCAATCCTCTCCCGCACGCCCAATACGTTTTCTAACGCCACCGATTCCTTGGTCGAGGCCGGCTACGCCGTCGTCCAGCAGAACCTGCGCGGCATCGGGGAGAGTGAAGGAAAATGGGCATCTTTTACATCCGAAACCCAGGACGGCTACGACACCATCGAGTGGATCGCCGCCCAGCCCTGGTCCAACGGCAAGGTGGGCGTGTATGGCTCCAGTGGCTCCGGTATTGCCGGTTATCTGGCTCTCGCCAGCGCCGCACCCCACCTCTCCGCGGGCGCCATCCAGGACGCCCAGTGCAGCCCCTACTTATCGCTCACTTACCCCGGCGGCGTCTATCAATCCGCGCTGCTCGACATATGGACCAGGAACCGCGGCATTACGCCCGCTCCCGATTTCCCTCGCCCCCTCATTCATAAGTTAGATATCGAGTACTTACAACAGGAAATCCGCACCCACCCGGAACGTGTCAAAGTCCCCATCCTCCATTACACAGGCTGGTTCGATATCTTCACCCAGGGCGCCATTGATTACTTCACCCAGGCCCAAACCAAAGGCACCGACAAAGCCATCGGCAATCAAAAACTCATCATTCACCCCAAGGGTCACAACGGCCGCCTCCTCGGCGACTTACAGTGGAATCCCGACACACCCGAGTTCGCCGCCCTCGCCCGCCGCTGGTTCGATTACTGGCTCCGCGATATCGACTCCGGCATCCACAAACTTCCCGCCGTCCAGTATTACGCCCTCGGCGATCCGCGCTCCCAATCCGGCCCCGCCAACGCCTGGCGAAGCGTGTCCGGCTGGCCCCCGAATGCCCAGGAGCAAAGCTTCTACCTCCAGCCCGGCGGCGGCCTCTCCCGCGCCGAACCCAAACAATCCATCGCCAGCAGCAGCTACGATTACGATCCCAACGACCCCGTCCCCTCCCTCACCGCGCGGCCCGATGACTGGCTCAATCGCCCCCCGCTCGATCAACGCCCCCTCGCCAAACGCGGCGACATTCTCCGCTTCACCTCCCTCCCCCTCACCGCCCCGCTCGAAATCGCCGGCGCCATCACCGCCGAACTCCACGTCTCCACCACCGCCCGCGATACCGATTTTTTCGTCCGCCTCATCGACATCCACCCCGACGGCTTCGAAGCCCTCATGATGGCCCAACCCCTCCGCCTCCGCTTCCGCGAAGGTTTCGACAAGATGCTCCCCGCTCGTCGCAACAAAGTCTACAAAATCAAAGTCGACCTCTGGTCTCTCGCCATGGTCTTCCCCAAAGGCCATCGCATCAGCGTCCAGGTCACCTCCTCCGACGTGCCGCGCTTTGATCGCCACACCAACACCTGGGATCCCGTCAACTCCTACGACGAAGCTATCAAAGCCACCAACACTATCCACCACTCC
>CAMATG010000730.1 GCA_945860645.1 Candidatus Sulfopaludibacter sp. SbA3
GGCTGCCAGATGAACGTGCACGATTCCGAAAAGGTGATCGGCACTCTGATGCAACGTGGCTACAATCAGGTGGAAACAGCGGATCACGCCGATCTCGTTCTGTTCAACACCTGTTCGATCCGCGACAAGGCGGAGCAAAAGGTCTTCAATCGGCTCCAGCATCACAAGAAGGGTGGCGCGAAACAAGTCGTCGGCCTGCTTGGTTGCGTGGCGCAGCAGGAAGGCGAGAAGGTGTTTGAGCGTGCCCCGCATGTCAGCCTGGTGGTCGGGTCGGCGTCGTATACAAAGCTGCCCGAGTTGTTGGTCCGGATCGAACAGGGCGAACGGCGCGTCACGGGTTTGAGCCTGGATACCGACGAGACGTTCGAGACGCCCCTCACCCGGCGCGACACCCCGTTCCGCGCGTTCCTGACGATCATCGAGGGCTGCGACAAGAGCTGCGCCTACTGCGTCGTGCCCTATACGCGCGGTCCGGAGCGTAGCCGCACCTTGGCCAGTGTTCTCGACGAAGTGAAGAAGCTCGTCGATACCGGCTACACCGAAATCACGCTCCTCGGCCAGAACGTCAACAGCTATCGCGATCCCTCCTCTACGCAGGCCAACTTCGCCCAGTTGCTCGCCGCCGTTGGCCAGGTGCCAGGCATTCGCCGCGTGCGCTTCACCACCTCTCATCCGCGCGACTTTACCAAGGACATCATCGACGCCATCGATGACGTCCCCACGCTCTGCAATCACATCCACCTGCCCGTCCAAAGCGGCTCCACGCGAATTCTCGAAGCCATGCAACGCCAGTACTCGATTGAGCAGTACATGCAGCGCATCGAGTGGATGAAGAACGCCCGCCGCAAAATGGCCATCACCACCGATCTCATCGTCGGCTTCCCGGGTGAGACGGAAGCGGAGTTCCAGGAAACGCTGAACTTGATGGATGTCGTGGGCTACGACGGCATTTTCAGCTTCAAGTACTCGCCGCGCCCGAATACGCCCGCGATGCACATGGTGGACGCCGTGCCGGAAGAAGAGAAAGGCCGGCGCCTGCTGCGCCTTGTCGAGCATCAGCGCACGATTCTCATCCGCAACAACGCCGCCTATGTGGGCAGCGTCGAAGAGGTGCACGTCGAATACTTCAATAACGCGACCGGCCAATGGGTAGGCAAGTCGATGCAGCACAAGACCGTGAATTTTACGCACGCCGATGGACCCGCCGCTCGCCTGGAGGGAACCTATCTGGACGTGCTGGTAACCCGTTCCGGCGTTGCTTCTCTCGTCGGGGAAGCGATAGAGGAAGCAGTTGCGGTTTGATAGTGTTGTAATGGAATTGAGGAGCGGGCAATGGAAGTAGAAATGAAGATCCGCGGCCTGATGATGGATCCGGTCACACAGACCCCGATCGTAATTCTGAAGGACGTGAGCAGTGGGACCATTCTGCCCATTTGGGTGGGAATGTACGAAGCCAATGCGATTGCGTTGGAGATCGAGAAGGTCTCCACACCCAGGCCGATGACGCACGACCTGATCAAAACCCTGCTCTGCGGCTTGCAAGCCGACGTGCGCAAAGTGGTGGTGAGCGAACTGCGGGACGATACCTTCTACGCCATGATCTGGCTGGAAAAAGATGGTGAGATGATCAGCGTCGATTCCCGGCCCAGCGACGCCCTGGCGCTCGCGCTGCGTACCGACTGCCCGATCTACGTCGAAGAACAGGTCATTCGCACTTCGAAGGCCACCAGTTCGGTCTCCGACAAAGTCACCAACGACGAATTGAAGAAATGGCTGGAGAGCCTCAACGATGAGGATCTCGGCCGCTACAAAATGTAATGGACCCGGTCATCCTCGAGAAGTTGGAACGCATCCTGGCCGCTAAAATTGAGCTGGTCCCGGATCTGAATATTGCCACCCACTATGTTTTCTCCCGGGACGGGTTCGCCTCCCTTGTCGAGAAGCGAAACGGCGCTTTCGGCAATGTCGGCACGCCCGGCCTGGTCACCGAGCAGGGCTTTGCGCCACTTCTCTGGCGGGGCGAACAGGGCGTGTTTGTCGGCCGCGGTTTTGAGGTAATGGCGACGGCCGATCAGGTCACTGCCATTCGCGCCTTCGATCGCGATCTCAACGAAGCTCTCCGCTAAGAAAGTTCCTCATCAAAAACAAAAAAGGCGCTGCCGAAGCAGCGCCTTTTTTGCGTCCAGTTTGACTGGAACTTACTTCTTCTTCTTCACGCCACCGCCGCCCTTCGGCGCGGCCTTCTTCACACCGGCAGGGCCAGTCGCCTTGCCGGTCCATCCGGTGATCTTCTCTTTCTCCGCGACAACCGTCAAGTTGAACGGGTCGGCCGTGAATTCCTTGCCAACGGCTTCGAATTCCAGTTCCGTGCCGGGTTCAACTTTACCGGGCAGGAAGCCCTTGTCGTCGATCTCGATCGTGATTTCCGGCGCCGAAGCGTCCGAGATACCAACCACAACCTTCTTCGGGTTCGTCGGCGGGTCCATCGAAACAACTTTACCCTTGAACTTCGGCAGGGCCGCGCCCTTCAGTTGTTCGGAGTAGGCTGCACCACCGGCGCCCGTCAGTTCCTGCTTCATCTGCACCCAGATGGCCAGCTGCGGGTTGGTCTTCTTCAGCTCTTCCAGCTGTTCGATGTCTTCCTGCTGCTTCGTCTTGATCGCGAAAGTGGGATCGGGGAATACTTCAGCGGCGGCCTTGGCCTTCAGCTCGTCCATGCCCTTTTTGTCGCCACGATACTGCGGGTACACACGCCCGAAATAGTCGCAAACCTTCGACTTCTGGTCGGCCGGAGCGGCGCCTTCGCCTTCCAGTCCGCAAGCTCGGGCAAAGTGATAGATCGCAAACGCCTGCTTTTCCTGTTTGCGCTGGCTCAGGATCGCCGAACCCAACTGGTAGGAAAGCATCGCGTTCTTCGGCGTCACTTTCAGAATGTTGCCGATGCGCTGTTCCACTTGCGGCCAGTCTTTCTTCACCGTGGCGGTGTAGACCATAACCTGCAACGCCTTCATCTGCGCGTCGGCTTTCTGTTTGCCCCATGCATCGTCAGCGGCGCCCTGCGGTTTCTTACCGGCGGCGAAAAACTCGTCGAGATTGGTCAGCATTGTATTGGCTGCCTTCTCGCCTTCTTCCATCACGGCGGCGTCTGTCGAACCCATCGACAGCACCAGCAAGGTGATGTAGTACGGACCCGTGAAATTCTTCGGGTCGGCGGCGGACATCTCCTTGGCCGTGTCGAACATCTCCTTGGCTTTGCCAAGCTGCTGGTAGGTGACGAGGAAAGCCCCCAACCGTTGCCAGCCAAAATTCGTCTTGGGATACTTCTGCTTCCACTGGTTCAGAAGTTCCAGCTTCTTTGCCGGATCGGTTGCTTTTCCGATCTGCTCGGCGACAAGCTCATACTCGCCCCGATCGACCCAGTCTGTAGCCTGCCCGAAAAGCGCGGCTGTTGCCAACGCGATCCCCACTAGCAATCTTGATTTTCTGAAAAGCACCGAATGCCTCCCGTCCTTTAATTCAGGCTCCGCGCTGCGGGCCTCGTGACCGACTAAACTTTTGGCCCGAACACGATCAATGCCGGAGTATAACGAAGTTTGGAAGGTTGAAGCAACACCTCCACGCCGTGTCATTTCCCAGCACTGCTCGATTGGCTTCCTTGCATTCTA
>CAMATG010000731.1 GCA_945860645.1 Candidatus Sulfopaludibacter sp. SbA3
GCTGCGGCTGACGTCGGACGGGAAGCTGCGGTATTGCCTGTTTGCGATTGAGGAGTTGGATGTGAAGGGCGTTTTGCGGGGCGGGGGGACGGATTCCGAGTTGGGGGATGTGATTCGGGAGACGGTGCGGCGGAAGTGGATTGGGCATGAGATTCATTCGGGGAAGTTTGTGGCGCCGCCGCGGCCGATGTATTCGATCGGGGGGTAGGGGAAATCTTGATCGGGCTAATCTGTTAGCACGGCCCTGTGGAAAAGGTGAGAGGGAGTGGGTGGTGCTCGCACTTAACGGGTATGGCCCGTCGAACGCGCGACTTCAAGCCCGGTGTGGCGATGCATGTGTGGCAGAGAGCGAATCACCAAGAGGCGATTCTACTGGATGATCTGGATTTCGCTTGCTTCCTGCGGTTGTTGCAGGGGCATTGCGAGGACAACCGGGTTCGGGTTTGCGGGTACTGCGTGATGACAAACCACTACCACGTGGTTACGGTAGCGGACGCACGGGAGTCCCTGTCGCGGGCGATTGGACGCGTAAATCAGGATTATTCGGCACTGCGGCACCGGACAATTGGGAAAGTGGGGCAATTGTGGCAGGGACGGTTCGGATCATGCGTGCTGGACGAGGCGCATTTCTGGGCAACGCTTTGCTAGGTGGAGCGGAATCCTGTGGAGGCTGGGATGGTGTTGGCGGCATCGGACTGGCGATGGTCGAGCGCGAGGGCGCACCTTGGGATCGGCGATGGTGATTGGCTCGACATGACGCGGTGGAAGGAACGCTACGACACGGCATCTTGGGCGCGGGCGCTCGAAGTAGGGATCCGCGACTCGGCACTGGAGGAGCGGATCGCAGCAGGAAAAATCTGGCATCAGACAAAACTGGTAGCACGGCCCTGTGGGAAAGCTGTGGGAAAGTTAGTGGCGGAGGGCGGTGGTTGGGTCGATACGGCTTGCGCGTAGGGCGGGGAGGAGGCAGGCTATGAGAGCTACCGTTAGCAGGAACAGAGCTGTGCCGGCGTAGGTCCAGGGGTTTGTTGGTTCGATTTCGAAAAGTAGTGATTTGGCGTAGTTGCTGAGCAGTACCGCTAACGGGATGCCGACGGCGACTCCGGTGATAGCCAGTGCCGTTGCCTCCTTTAGGACCAGGCGGTGGACGTCGGCGCGCTGGGCGCCGAGGGCCATACGGATACCGATCTCCCGCGTCCGGCGGGCAACGTGGAAGGCCATGATTCCGTACAGGCCGACGCCGGCCAGGATCGTTGCGATAAGACCGAAGGCGGTGCATAGCACTGAGATTAGGCGTTCCATTGTTAGCGAAACGTCGATCTGGTCGCGCATCGTGCGCATGTCGTCGATGGCGAGCGCTGGGTCCTGTTTTCGGACGATTGCGCGAATGGCGGGGGCCAGGGTGGCCATCGGCACGGGGGTGCGGAGGTAGAAGTTGCGATAGTCGATGTTTTTGGCCTGGGAGGAGGGAATGTAGACCTGGCGCTTTCCTTTGTCGTCGCGGAGGTCGACTTGCTGGACTTCGCGGATGACGCCGACGATGGTTCTGTCGGCCACTTTGTCGCGGCGGAAACCGATCTTGAAGCCGATGGGATTGCGGTCCTTAAAGTACATTCTTGCGAAGGTTTCGCTGATGATGGCGACCGGGGGTGCGGTGGCGTGGTCGGCCTCGGTGAAGTCGCGGCCCTGGAGGAGCGGGATGCGCATGGTTTGGACGAAGCCGGGGCCGACTTCATTGACGAGCGGGTTCATGTCTTCGTCGGGGGTATTCTGGTAGCCCTGGACGATGATGGTGGACTGGCTGGCGCTGTCGGCCAGGAGGGGTTCGGCGGCGACGGTGACCTGGGTGACTCCGGGGAGGGCTTGGAGGCTGGCGGTGAGTTTATCGATCAGGGCGATAGAGGCTTCGCGGGTATAGCCGTTCAGGGAAGGGTGGATGGCGAATGAGAGTAGATGATCGGCGTCAAAGCCGGGGTTGTGGGTGCGGAGGTTGTGGAGAGTGGTGAGGAAGAGGGACGCGGCGGCCAGGAGGAGGAGAGAGAGGGCGACCTGGACGACGACCAACCCTTTGCGGAGCCAGGAGGCGGCGCCGGAAGAGGAGAGGGATCCGGCTTCGTCTTTGAGGGTGGGGGCGACGTCGGGACGGGTGGCGGCGAAGGCGGGGGCGAGTCCGAAAAGGAACCCGGTGAGGAGGGAGATGGAGAGGGTAAAGAGGATGACGCGGAAGTCGGGTGTGGTGTCGAGCGGGAGCCTTTGGCTGTCGGCCGGGTTGGCGAAGACGAGGAGCGCGTCGGTGGCCCAGTTGGCGGCGAGGAGGCCGAGGAGACCGCCGGCGACCGAAAGAAGCAGGCTTTCGGCGAGGACGAGGCGGATCAACTGCCAGCGACTGGCGCCGAGGGCGAGGCGGACGGCGATTTCACGGCGGCGGGCAGCGCCACGGGCGAGCAGGAGGTTGGCGACGTTGGCGCAGGCGATCAACAGCACGCCGGCGACGAGAGCGGAAAGCAGCCACATGGCGGTGGCGACATCCTGTTCATTACTGAGATTCCCGTGGGAGGCGGGGATGAGAACGAACCGGCGGTCGAGAAAGCGCTGCACGCGGGAGGCTTCCATATTGCGGAAATCCTTGGCTTCTTCCTGCAGGACGGGGACGATGATGCGGTCGAATTCTGACTTTGCCTGGGCTGGAATGGCGTTCGGTTTCAAACGGGCGAAGACTTGAAGGAAGAAGAGGTGACGATCTTCGAGGCGAGCGGAGTTGGGCATGAGCATGCGCTGCATGGCGAGGGGCAGGTACAGGTCGGACGGATTGAGGATGTCGGTTCCGCGGAAGCCGGGTTGGGCGACGCCGAGAACGGTCATGGGCTTGCCGTTGAGGAGGATTTTCTTGTCGATGATGTTCTTGTCGGACCCGAAGCGGCGCTGCCAGAAGGCGTGGGAGAGCACGACGACAGGATGGGCGTCGACGGTGCGGTCGTCATCCGGGGTGATGGGGCGACCGAGGGTCGTTTTCAGACTGAGGGTATCGAACCAGGTGCCGGAGACGAGGGTGGCGCGGACGATTTCGCTGCGGTCGCCGGTGGAGAGGCTGGCGGAGCCGGAGAACTGAGCGGCAACGGACTGGGTGGAGGGACCGGCGGCGAGGAGGTCGCGGTACATGGGGTTGGAGACGGTTCGGCGGCCCCAGTTTTCGCCCATTCGGGGACCGGGGAGATCGAGTTGGACGAGTTCCTGGGGCTGGGGAACGGGGAGGGGGCGGAGGAGGAGCTGGTCGAGGAGAGTGAAGATGGCGGTGTTGGCACCGATGCCGATGGCGAGCGACAGGGTGGCAACGATGGTGAATAGCGGGTTCTGGCGGAGTGCGCGAGCGGCGTAGCGGAGATCCTGGATAAGCATCGGCGTTTAGAGAGGCACGTCAGGGGCCATTGTAAGTGATTGATAATACGTGGGGCGGCGAAAATTGGAGTATTCCTAGATGGGACAAGGTGTGCGGGGACGGACAGATGTGGTATTGTAGAGGAGTGCACGGCGTGCCGTACAGGTGTGCCCTTTTGGAGAATTAGCAATGGAATGTCCCGTTACTGGCATCAAGACGCGCTTCGGCAATCGTGTTTCGCACGCGAACAATAAGACCCGGCGCACTTGGGAGCCGAATATGCAATCG
>CAMATG010000732.1 GCA_945860645.1 Candidatus Sulfopaludibacter sp. SbA3
CTCTCCTCTTCTTCCACCTCAAACACATCGCCATACACCTTGTTCGCCGCCAGGAAACAGGTCGCCATCCCCATCGTCGATCGCAAAAACGACTTCCGGTCGATCCCCAACTTTGCCGACCGCTCCGTCGCCATCTCCCCGATCAGATACTCGACCTTCTTCTGCGCCTCACTCTGCCGCCGAGGCGTGAACTCCTCGTTCGAAACCACCTGTGTCGGCATCGGCGAATCCACGCCCTTGGCTCGGTCCCGCGTTACTTTCCGAATCCACATGACTTACTCTCCCCCTACCGGCACTGTGTAAGTGAACCAGCCAATCATCATCTCTTCCCACGTCTGATCGCCCCACCGCACTTCCTTCGATGGGTCCGGATTGTTCTTGTTGTTCGGCGAATTATCGTAACGCGCCACGCACTCCATCCGCGCCCCGGCCGGCACGCGCAGCGGCGTCTCGGGTTCATACGAAAGCTGCCACGCAAAGTCGTACCGCGGCACGTCCAGCAGCACTTCGCGACGCCCGTCCGGGTACGCAATCGAATACTGAAACGCCTTCCCACGCACATGCATATGCGGCATGTAGCCAACAATCTCCACGGGTCGTTTGAAAGTCCACGCCGCCTTCTCCACATGGTCCGCCGCCATCGCCGGAATGACCAGCCGCGCATTGATCGCCCGCCCCGTAATCGCCTCCCGCACCGGCGGCTTGGTCGCAAACTTCAACCCAAAATACGTCTTGTCCCGAGTTACCTTCCCATTCGGCGTATAGTGCATCTGAATTCGGAACTTCGTCCCCGCGCGGATTCGCATCGCCGTTCCCTCCGGCAACTGCAGCGGCGGATCCCCTGGCGCCCAGCCCACCAGCAAATCGCCCCCCGCCGTATCCACCGGCTTCCCGTCCGCGCCCAACATGAACACGATCACATGGTGCACCACCGAACGCTGGTCTGGCCGGATCTCCGCCGCCTGCACCCAAACGTCTTCCTTGAAACCCGACTCCACTTCGAAGTACTTATACGGCACCGTCCCCGACGCCGGCACTTCAAACTCCCGTCCCAGGTCGATCACCCGGTCCGGCTTGCCAATATTCCAGCCCGAAACAAAGTTAGGCATCGGCGGCAAATCACGCGAAGCGCCCTCCGGCGCCCCAGCCGCCACCCACTGCGAAATCGTCTCTTTCTCCACAGCCGTCAGCCGCCGGTCATTCCGAAACTTCCCATGCGCCGGATCGGCCAGCCACACCGGCATCCGGTTCGCCAGCACCGCCTCGCGAATCGCCTTCGCAAACGGCCGCACTTCCTTGTACGAAGTCAGCGCCATCGGCGCCGCCTCTCCTGCGCGGTGGCACTCCACGCAACGCTGATACAGGATCGGCGCTACGTCCTTCGTATACGTCGGCGCCGCATGAACGGTCGCGCACAAGGCGAACAGTAGTGAGAGTCGCATGGAGAACCCTACCCTATTCTAGAACCCCAGCGCCTCCGCCATCGGGCCCACTTCGCCAACACTCCCCTGCGCCAACGCCGCCGTCCCGCCCCCGCGTCCAAACTGCTTCAACAGGTTCCCGCAATGCACCGCCGGGTCCGACGAAGCTAACAACGCCGCCCCGCCGCCCGTCGCCAGAAACACACCCGTCCCACATCCCACAAACGCCTGCGCCAGCGCCCGTGTCGATTCATCCACCGCGTCCAACTTCTCCCAATGCCGCCCGCCCACGGCCGCCGCGAACAACGCGCGGCCCTTAAATCCAGCCAGTTCCACCGCCAATGCCTTCACCTGTTTCGCCGCGTCTTTAGCCGCCTCTTGCAACGAACCCACCGCCGCCGGCACCTCCTCCAACGGCCGGGAAAACGCCCGCCCCGCCGCCGTCAATAGCTCATAATCCAGCCGAGCCCGCCGCACTGCCATCGCCCCGCAAACAAACTCTACGCGCGTGTTCCCGCGAATCTTCTCGGCCTTCCGCAGCAGCAACGAACCAATCTCGCCCGTCTTCCGCACATGTGTCCCGCCGCAGGCGCTCTTGTCCAATTCCGCAATGCTCACAATCCGCAGCCGCCCCGTCCGCTCCGACGCCTTCCGCAGTCCCTCCGGGTTCTCTTCAAACGTCACAACAACGTCCCGGTTCTCCACGATCACCTGGTTCGCCCGCGCCTCCGCTTCGCGCATCTGCGCCTCGGAGATCGCGCCCGTCGCCAGTTCCACCGTCCCGCCCTCTTCCCCCAAATGCACGCTCGCCGTCTCAAACCCGAACAGCGAATGAAACACTGCCGATAGCAGATGCTGCCCCGTGTGCTGCTGCATGAACGGGAACCGCCGCCCCCAATCAATCACACCCCGAACCGCGCCAGCCCCAATCGGCGTCTCCAGCACATGCGTCACCGCGTCCCCGTCGTCGACAACCTCTACAACCCGCGCCCCGCCCAGCGTGCCGAAATCAAAAAGCTGTCCGCCCGACGTCGGATAGAATGCCGACCGGTCCAGCACAACACGAAGACCGTCTCCCGAAAGGGAGACGGTCTTCGCATCGAACTCTGCCAGATAGCAGTCGTTATAGTACAGCCGTTCGGTAGCCAAGCAATCTACTCAATCGCCAACTCTACCGTATTGCTGAACACGTTGCCGCCCATGTTCAGGAATACCGGGACGTTCGGGCCCTTCTCAACCGTCGCCGGAATCGTGACGTTGATCTGATACAACCCAACGAATCCAGGCGTCAGCCCGACAAACAGCGGAGCCGTCGAATCGCTTTCCGAAATCGACGTCCTGCCGAACTGCAGCACCGGCGTCGGCGCAATCACCGCCAGCGGATTCGAAGGCGCCGCCGTGCCATTGGCCACCGTCGGCGACGTCGGCCCAAGTCCGATCGCATACATCACCAACGTGTCACCAGCGCGCGCCGGCCGGCCCGCCGCGCCAAGAACCGAAGTCCGCGGCAACGGGAATGTTCCGTCCTGGTTCACGAAGATGCCGTACTCGCCAATTCCCAGACGCAACATGCGAGGCGCCCGGTTGGCGATCGGAACCGTCACGCCATTCGAACGGAGCCCGTTGGCTTCAACAACAATCGTCGCCGTGCCAACCGTGGCTTCATACGGAACCTGGAAGTTAATCTGGCCGTACGAGACGAAGTACACCGGAGCCGGCGCGCCATTCACCAACACGCGCACGCCGCCCAGCGTCGTGCCCAGGGGCAGGGAACTCGCCGCCACCGGGTCGCCATAAATGAACTGCTCTCCGAATACCGCCGCGATCGTGCCGCGTCCCAGCGGATCGCCACCGGCAAAGGTCGCATTGTTCACAACGCCACCCGCCGTTGCCACCGGGTTCCCCTTGGCAACCACTTCAAAGGTCACCGGCACCACCTGCGGTCCATTAACCGCGTTGCTGTTCAGCGTGATCGATCCCGTATAGGTTCCCGGGCTCAAACTGCCCACCGTCGCCTTCGCCTGCACAATGTTCGTGTTCGGCACCAGGTCGGCCGTCAGCCAGCCCGTCCCGCTCGTCATCGCCACAGTCGGCGCGGTAAAGGTCAACGTGCCCCGCCCGCGGTTGCTGCCGATCAGGTTCGCAATCTGCACCGGTGCGCCCGCCGCCGCCCGCATCGAAATCGCCGATGTGTTCAGGCTCGCAATCGGCTGCGTAGTCACGCGCAACGTCGCCGTAACG
>CAMATG010000733.1 GCA_945860645.1 Candidatus Sulfopaludibacter sp. SbA3
GAGATCCCGTCGACGAACTCGTCAACGAAGGCGCCAAGGTCCTCATCTCCATCAACGCCTCGCCGTACCAGATGGGCAAACGCGATCTCCGCCGCCAGATCTTCTCCAACATCGCCCGCCACCACGGCATTCCCGTCGTCTACGTCAACCAGGTCGGCGGCAACGATCAGCTCGTTTTCGACGGATCTTCCTTCGCCATGGACCCCACCGGCAAGGTCATCGCCCAGGCCGCCAGCTTCGCCGAAGACCTCGTCATCGCCGACATCAACACCGGCAAAGGCGACCACCACGATACCCACGCCGAAGAGAACGAGGCCGTCTACGAAGCTCTCGTCCTCGGCACCAAAGACTACCTCCGCAAGTGCGGTTTTTCCAAAGCCGTCATCGGCCTCTCCGGCGGCATCGATTCCTCGCTTGTTGCCTGTATTGCCGTGGAAGCGCTGGGTCGTGACAACGTCACCGGCATCGGCATGCCCGGCCCCTATTCGTCGGACCACTCCGTTACCGACGCGCGCGAAATGGCCGAGAAACTGGCGATTCCGTTCCACCTCATCTCCATCAACCCCGGCTATCAGTCCGCCATCGCCGCGCTCGATCCGCTCTTCAAAGACACCCAACCCGGTGTCGCCGAAGAGAACATCCAGTCCCGCCTTCGCGGCCTTACGCTGATGGCCTTTTCGAACAAGTTCAACGCTCTCGTCCTCACCACCGGTAACAAGAGCGAAATCGCCGTCGGCTACTGCACCCTGTATGGGGACATGTGCGGCGGTCTCGCCGTCATCTCCGACGTTCCCAAAACCATCGTCTACGACCTCTGCCGCGTCGCCAACAAAAGGCTCAATGGCGCCATCCCCGAGTCCGTCTTCACCAAGCCCCCCTCCGCCGAACTCCGCCCCGATCAGAAGGACTCCGACACGCTCCCCGAATACGACGTCCTCGACCCCATCCTCAAAGCTTACGTTGAAGACTTCCTCCCGCCGGCCGCCATCGCCACCCGCCTGAACGTCGCCATCGAAACCGTCCGCGACGTGACCAATAAAGTCGACAGAAACGAATATAAACGCCAACAGGCGGCGCCCGGTATCAAGGTCACCTCCAAGGCCTTCGGCATGGGCCGCCGCTATCCAATCGCCCAACGGTATCGCGAATGAAAAAAATACTGCTCGCCGCCGGCCTCGTGCTTACTGCCGCCGCCGTCCTCCTCTCCCAGCCTGAGATCCGTGAACGCATCGGCGCCCTCTCCGGCGGCCGCTTCCTCGTTCCCACCGGCCAGTTCGTGCAGCCCGCCGGTCGGCAGATGCCGCTCGACACGTTCCCGATGGCGGCCATTTTCACGCCCAATAAGCGGCATCTTCTCATCCTCCACGGCGGCTTCAACAAGCCCTCCGTCGCCGTCTTCGACCCCGCCACCATGACCGAGCTTTCCCGCGTCCCCTTCGATGACGCCTGGCTCGGCCTTGCGGTCTCTCCCAACTCCCACACCGTCTACGTCGGCGGCGCCTCCCGCCACAACGTCCACGAACTCACCCTCTCCGACGAAGGCAAACTCGCCCCTTCCCGTGTCTTCGAAGTCACTCCCGCCGCCCAGCGCAAGCCCACCGATTTCCTTGGCGATCTCGCCCTTTCTCCCGATGGCCGCCTCATCTTCCTGGCCGACCTCTACAACGACGCCATCAAAGTCATTAACCCCCAATCCGGCCGCGTCATCGAGAACTGGAAGACCGGCCGTCGGCCCTACAAAATCCTCTTCCACCCCGATGGCAAAACGTTCTTCGTCTCCAGTTGGGCCGATGGGTCCATCACCCAGCACGACTCGCAAAACGGTGCCGTCGTCAATCGCGTGTACGCCGGCCCGCACGCCACCGATATGCTCTGGCGCGCCAAGAAAGCCGGCGACGAAGAGGGCGAATCCAACGATTTTCCCGGCCGCCTCTTCGTCACCCTCGGCAATACCAATACCGTCCGTGTCATCGGCGTCACCGAGTCGAAGGAACTCCGCGCCATCGAAGCTGTCAATGTTTCGCTGTACCCCGATTCGCCCGCTGGTATGACGCCCTCCGCGGTGGCCCTCAGCCCCGATCAGGACTCGCTGTACGTCGTCTGCTCGGACGCCCATGCCGTCGCCGCCGTCAACATCGCCGGTGGCCGATCCCGCGTCCTCGGCTTCATCCCCACCGGCTGGTATCCCACCGCAGCCCGCGCTCTCGATGACAAGCGCTTGATCGTCCTCAACGGCCGCGGCAACCGCAGCTTCGCCAATCCCAAAGGTCCCAGCCCGGTCCGGCTCCCGGCCAATGAGCATCTCGGCAGCACCAGCCCCCAATACGTCGGCCGCCTGCAGCAGGGCTCGGCCTCCATCATCAGCACCGTCGACCCGGCTGACCTCCTCGCCTGGACCGACCAGGTCCGCCGCAATACGCCCTACACCGAAGAAAAACGCCATCTCGGCCATCGCGGCGATGCCACCGTCATCCCCGCCCACTCCTCCGATCGGTCCCCCATCGAACACGTCGTCTACATCGTCAAGGAAAACCGGACGTACGACCAGGTGCTCGGCGACATCGGCAAAGGCAATAGCGATCCGTCGCTAACGGTCTTTGGCCAGAAGATCTCGCCCAACCACCACAAACTTGCCAACGAGTTCGTCCTCCTCGACAACTTCTACGTCAACGCCGATGTCAGCGCCGACGGCCACAACTGGTCCACCGCCGCCATCGCCCCCGATTACGTCCAGCGCCTGTGGCCCAATAGCTACGCCGGCCGCCGCAAGACGTACGACTACGAAGGCGGCGAACCGGCCGCCACGCCGCCCGCCGGGTACATCTGGAATAACGTCCTCGCCAAGGGCCTCCGCCTCCGCAATTATGGCTACCACGCCACGAACCGGCCCCTCGCCGAAGTCAGCGACAACAACCATATCGCCCTCGTCCGCGATCCCGCCCTCGCCCCGCACACCAACAAAGCCTACCGCGCCTTCGATCTCGATTATCTCGATGTCGATCGCGCCAAGATTTTCATCGCAGACCTCGGCCGGCAGGAAGGCGAAAAGCGCTTCCCCCACTTCACCGTCATCCGCCTCGGCAACGATCACACCTCCGGCGCCAGCGCCGGCAAACGCACGCCAGTCGCCCAAATGGCCGATAACGACGCGGCTTTAGGAACGATCGTCGAAGCACTGTCCCGCTCCAGTTTCTGGCCCAAAATGGCGATCTTCGTCCTTGAGGACGACGCGCAGAACGGTCCCGATCACGTTGACTCTCACCGCTCCCCGGCCTATGTCATCTCGCCCTACGCCAAGCGCGGCGCCATCGATTCCAGCTTCTACAACACCACCTCCATCCTCCGCACCATGGAGCTGATCCTGGGCCTGAACCCCATGACCATGCACGACGCCGGCGCCCGTCCCATGCTGGGCGCGTTCCAGAACACGGCGGACCTGAAGCCCTACTCCGCCGAAAAACCGAACGTCTCGCTCGACGATCGCAACCCTGCCCAAACCGCGCTCGCCCGCCGCTCCGCCCGCTTCGATTTCACCGAGGCCGACGAGATCGACGACGACGAAATGAACGACATCATCTGGCTCGCCGTTCGCGGCACCCAGCCCCCCATTCCCGTTCGGAGCTACTTCGGAAAATAATGCCGCAGATTGACGTTTGCTTT
>CAMATG010000734.1 GCA_945860645.1 Candidatus Sulfopaludibacter sp. SbA3
GGACGTTGTTGGGTGATTTGCGGGCGGAGTGTTTGCGAGCCAAGCGGTGGGACGTGGTGGCCGATGAGGGGTTGTTCGGGGTGCCCTTCGCGGCGTTGCCGGTGGGGAATGGGGCGTATTTGATGGAGAAGGTGGAGTTGCGGCTGGTGCCGAATGCATTGCGCTGGGAGGGGACACGGAGGGGAACGCGGCGATTTTTGGCGGTAGCCGATCCGATCTTCAACGAGGCCGATGAGAGGCGGAAGGCGGAATGGCGGTGGCAGCGGCCGGTGCATGCGGGTACGGCGGCGACGGCGTTGCCGCGGCTGCCTGGGACGCGGCGGGAGGCGGAGGCGGCGAGGGGAATCTGGAAGCGCCGGGGGTACGAGACGGCGGTGCAGTTGGGGGCCGAAAGCAGCGAGGAGGCGGTGTTGGCGCGGATGGGGGAATGGCAACCGGGGATCATCCATGTGGCGACGCACACGGTGACGCCGGCGAACGACCAGGCGCGGCCGCGGCTGGCGCTGTCGTTGCGGGGCGATGGGAGTCCGGGATTGTTGGCGGCCGAGGATATCGCGGCGATCCCGTTGCGGGCGGAGCTGGTGGTGATGAGCGCGTGCCGTTCGGCGGGGGAGGAGACGGCGCGGGGAGTGGGGCTGTTGGGGCTGACGCGGGCGTGGCTGACGGGAGGGGCGCGGCAGGTGGTGGCGACGTTGTGGCCGGTGGCGGATGAGTCGACTGCGTTTTTTGAGGAGTTTTACGAACGGCTGGCAGAGGGCGATGGGGAGTCGGTCTTGCCAGCGGCGGCGGCATTGCGAAAGGCGCAAATGGCCTGTTTACGTGCCGGTGGAAGTATGGCGGAACCGAGAAGTTGGGCCGGGCATGTATTGCTGGCGAGAAGGTGAAAGATGTTAACGATACCTGAAGAGATCATTCCAGACGCGCAGCCGGACCCGGACCTATCTGGCGAGGCGGCGGCGGAGTGGACGGACCTGGTGGAGAGTATCCGGGCTGGCGACCAGGATGCGATGTCGCGGTTGTATTCCACGTTTGGGCGGGGTGTGCGGTACTACCTGTCGCGGCAGTTGGGCGCGCAGGAGATAGAAGACAAGGTGCACGATACCTTCCTTGTGGTGCTGGGGGCGATCCAGCGCGGGGAATTGCGGGAACCGGAACGGTTGATGGGATTTGTACGGACGGTGGTGCGGCGGCTGGTGGCGACGCATATAGACCGGCTGGTGGAGGAGCGGCGGGAGCGGACGGACCTGGAAGATGGTTACGCGATGGCCGATGAGCGGTCGGACCCGGAGAAAGACGCCGAGCAGCGGCAACGGGTAGAAATCATGGAGCAGGTACTGCATACGATATCGCGGCGGGACCGGGAGATATTGACGCGATTTTACCTGTACGAGCAATCGCAGGAGCAGATCTGCCGGGAGATGGGATTGAACGACACGCAGTTCCGGTTGTTGAAATCGAGGGCGAAGCAGCGGTTCGCGGAGATCGGGAAGCGGAAGATTGAGAAAGCGAATACAAGTGAAAACAATTTTTTGAGAAAAAGTGCCGGCGTTTGACACTCCTTTATAGAAGGCAAAGGACTGCCCCCTATGATGAACAAGAAGCTCAAACAAATTCAGATTGAGGAGTTGCGCATGGCCGAGCCGCGGAAGGCGCATCCCGAAGAAGAGAAACTAGAATTGTACGCGCTGGGCCGGCTGGACGAGCCGGAACTGGGCGAGGTGGAAGAGCATATCCTTATCTGCGCTCCGTGCCAGGAGCGGCTGGATGAGGCGACGGAGTACGTGGCGTTGATGAGAGAAGCGACGCGGAATGTGGCGGTTGCGCCTGTGGTTGAGCCGGCGTGGCGGCGTTTATTCCGATTGGAATGGCTGCCGATGCCGGCACCGGCGCTGGCGGGGGCGTTTGTGGTGTTGATGGCGGTATTGGTTTGGCAGCCATGGCGGGCGGCGGCGCCGAGCGAATGGCAGCAGGTGGAGCTGGCGACGATGCGCGGGGACATGGCCGGACCGGTGGCGATGGAAGGGTTCGGGTTGGACCTGCGATTGGACGCGCGGGGATTGGCGTTGGCGGGGGCGACGGCGCAGATTGTGGCGGCCGATGGGGCCGTGATCGGGGAGTTCCCTGCCCTGATGGAGACGGACAAAGTCGTTGTGAAATACGCGCCGGGATTGCGGGCAGGTCAGTACTGGGTGCGGTTGCGCGTGGCCGGGGAGACGGTGCGGGAGTACTCGCTGGCGGTTAGAACACGCGGCGTTTGAGTTTGTCGATGGTGAATTTGGCGGTGTCGGCGATGGCCATGACGGTCATGACGCCGGCTTGGACGGGATCGGTAACGACGAGGTCGGCTGCGTCGGGGACGCTGCCGGCCATGTTGAGGCTAACAACGAGCAGGCCTTGTTCGCGCACGTCGCGAACGGCCTGTTCGATTTCGCCTCCCATGAGAGACCCGGCGAGGACGAGGGCTTTGGCGCGGGGCAGGCGGGCGACGGCGCGGACGGCTTCGGCGAGCGCGGCTTCGCCGACGAGGGGGATGGTATCGATGGAGATATGTTCGCCGCGGATGTTGTGTCGATCGGCTTCGGAGATGGCGCCGATGGCGACCTGGCCGACCTGGGCGCCGCCGCCCATGATGATGATGCGCTTGCCGTAGATCTTCTGCATGGAGTTGACCATGCGGACATCGTGGACGATGGGGAGGGAGCGGAGTTCGTCGAGCATGCCGGCGGAACCGGCGCGAATTTCCACCTCAAAATACGTCCGGGAGCTGGGGCGGGACTCCATGATCTGGACACTGGTGATGTCACCGCCGCGGCGGGCGATGACACTGGTGAGTTGGGCGAGAAATCCGGGACCGGCGTCGCCTACGACTTCAAATGCCGTGCGTTCGCTGGTCTCGTCGATCACGGCTACTTGACCTCGTATTTGGTGAGGATCTGGTCCCAGAGGCCCTGGGCCTGGAGGATCATTTCGACGACTTCGCGAACGGCGCCCTGGCCGCCTTTGGCTTCGGTGACCATGTGGGCGGCGCCTTTGACTTCGGGGCGGGCGTTGTTGACAGAGATGGCGAGGCCGACGCGGCGGAAGATGACGACGTCAGTGAGATCGTCGCCGATGTAGCCGATTTCGTCGGCGGAGATTTTGGCGTCGGCCATGATCTCTTCGAGGATCGGCACCTTTTCGATGTGGCCCTGATAGATGTAGGACATCTTGCACTGCTTGGCGCGGATCTCGGTGGCGGGAGAGACGCGGCCGCTGATGACGCCGGTCTTAATGCCATTCCAGCTGAGCCATTGGAGGGCGATGCCGTCCTGGGAATCGAAGCCCTTGGTTTCGGCGAAGCCGCCCTGTCCGTCTGGGACGTTCCAGAGGGTGCCATCGGTCATGACACCGTCGACATCCATCAGCAACAATTTCACGCGAGCGGCGCGGTCGGTGACGTTCACAGGTAAGGTCTCCTCTACAATGATTGCAGTGCTCGAACGAATCGAGAGTACGATCCTTCGTTATAACATGATCCCCTCCGGAATTCGGCTTGGCGTGGCTGTTTCGGGCGGGGCGGATTCGGTATTTCTGCTGCACTATCTGGCGGCGCGGGGCGGGGCGGCGTTGACGGTTTTGCATGTGAATCATGGGTTGCGGGGGGCGGAGTCGGACGGGGA
>CAMATG010000735.1 GCA_945860645.1 Candidatus Sulfopaludibacter sp. SbA3
CGAGGAGCGTGGCGGCGACGAGGGTGAAGAGAAGGATACGTATCATTTAAACTCCGAACTGTTTCAGGTGGTGATCGATGTGGCGGTGGGTGAGGGCGCCCCAGTCGCTGGCCGATAGAGTACCGAAGGCGGCGTGGGCCTGGAGGGGCTGATTGGGGCCTTTGGAGGCGAATTTATCGACGGCGGCGTGGAGCCCGGCGAGGCGGGTTTGGAAATCGCCGTCTTCGGTGATGATGAACTCTGGCGCGGTGGGAGCGCCTTTGGGCCAGGGGAGCACGTAGATGATGAGCTGTTGCAGGGGCCAGAAGCGGAAGGGGGTTTTCTTGTGGGTGACCTGGAATTCGCCCATGGTGGCGAGGATGGGCACGGTGCAGTGGCGGAGCATTTGGGTGACCGACATTTTGCCCCATTGGGGGCGGCTGTCGGGTGTCAGGGAATCGGCGCGGGCGAGGAGGGCGGCGCGGTCCTGGGGGTTCCAAATGGTCTTGGCCATAGGGGGGATTGTAGCGGGATATGCTAGTCGTGTGAAGCGTTGTGTAGCGATATTCATGCTGCTGGCGGGGGCGGCCGGGGCCGAGAAGTGGACGGCCTACCGGAACGCGCCGTTTACCGTGTATACGAACGCTGGGGAGAAAGAGGCGACCGAGGCGCTGGTGACGATTGCGCAGCTGCGGCACACGCTTTCTGAGAAGTTTGGAAAAGAGCTGAACCCGGTGTGGCCGCTGGCGGTGGTGCAGCGGAAGAACAACGCGGAGATTGGGACGGTGCGGCTGGGGCGGGACGGGTATTTGCTGACGCTGCCGGCCGGGCCGGTACCGGTGGCGGCGATGGAGCAGTTGGCGTTGTTGTTGCTGCGGGAGAATACGGCCACCTTTGATCCGGTGATTGAGCGGGGCGTGGCGCGGGCGTTCAGCACGTTGGAGGTGCATGGGCCACGGGTGACGCTGGGGGCGGCGCCGGCGCCGAAGGATTTGGAGTGGGCGCGGATGAGTTTGTTGTTGACGGATTCGCGGTTCAGCGGGTCTGCCAAAGTGTTGTTGTCCAACTATGGGAAGGGCATTGAGGGGGACGCGGCGTGGCGGAATACGACGGGGATGCTGCAGAAAGATTTTGATAAAGAGGCGTCGGCGTATTTGGCGAAGGGTGTGTTTGGGACGATTGCTTTGACAGGGAGACCGATGGACCCTCGGCGGATTCGGGGGGAGGAGTTGGAACCGGAAGAAGCGAAATTGTTGGTGGCTGATTTGGCGGGGACGGCGCCGCTCGGCGGGGCGCGGGCGTTGGCGGCGGAGAATACTCGGGAATCATTGGAGAAGGCCTGGCGGGCGAATCCGCGGTGGAGCTTGCCGCATGAGTTGCTGGCGAAGCTGGAGGAGCGGAATTCGGACAAGGCGCAGCGGTACCGGAAGGCGGCGGAGCTTTCGCCGCGGGATGTGCGGTTGTGGCGTTTGGCGGCGGAGCATTTTGAGAAGGCCGAATTGATGACCGAGGCCGGGAAGATGTGGTTTGGGGCGGAGCGGGCGGCGACGTCGGCGGCGGAGCGGGCGCAGCTGCGGGAGACGCGGTTGGCGGCGGACCGGAAGCGCGTGGAGGCCGAGGAGGAAGAGCGGCGGAAGGTGCAGGAGGCGGAGGCGCGGGAGTTACAACGGCTCAAGGACGAGGCGATTTCGCGGGTGCGGGAGGCGGAGGCGCGGGCGAATGCGGGCGGGTCTAAGACGTCCACGGCGCCGCTGGTGGAGTGGTGGGATGGGCCGAAGGCGGATGGGAATTTGCAGGGGAAATTGCTGCGGGTGGATTGCTTGGCGGGGGGCAAGTTGCGGCTGGCGGTGGGGGCGGATTTGAAGACGGCGACGCTGTTGAACGTGGCGGATCCGGGGAGGATTGTTGTTACGGGGAATGGGACTGTGGACCTGGGCTGCGGGGTGCAGAAGACGACTCGGGTGGTGACGGTGGAGTTTGTGAAGGCGACGAAGGAAGTGGCCACGGTGACGTTCATGGGTGCGCGGTGAGGATTCCCGGGCGCTGGGTGGCGATTGGGATTTTTATTCTGTCGTCTTCGCTGAATTATTTAGACCGGCAGTTGCTGGCCGCGCTGGCACCGGTGGTGCGCGGGGAGTTTGCGTGGAGTAATGAAGACTACGGGCGGGTGGTTTCGTACTTCTCGATCGTCTATGCGCTGGCGGCGCCGCTGATGGGGCTGGTGATTGACCGGATCGGGCTGAACTCCGGGGTGACGCTGGCGGTGGGTGTGTGGTCGATGGCGACGGTTTGGACGGGGTGGGCGAGGGACTTGTGGGGTCTGATTGCTTCGCGGTTTTTGCTGGGCGCGGCGCAGGGGGGCGGGGTGCCGGCGGCGGGGAAGGCGATGTCGACGTATTTGGAGCCACGGGAGCGGGCGTTGGGGCAGGCGATGAGCCAGTTGGGGCTTTCGATTGGGATGATTGCGGCGCCGTTGCTGGCTGGATTTATGGAGCCGCGGTATGGGTGGCGGGCGGCGTTTTTGGTGGCGGGGGCGTTGGGATTGGTGTGGGTGCCGGTGTGGTGGGCGGTGGCGCGGCGGGCTCCGGTGCAGCCGTTGGACCCGGGGCGGAGGGTGTTCGCGGTGTCGGAGTTGTTGCGGTCGCGGGCGTATTGGGGATTGATTGTGGCGGCGATGTTGATCATGTCGGTGTATAGTTTGTGGTCGAACTGGACGACGCCTTATTTGGTGTCGGCGTGGGGGATGGAGGCGGGGGTGGTGAACCGGACGCTGGCGTGGATTCCGCCGCTGGTGGGGGCGTTTGGCGGGTTGTTTGGCGGGGCGGTGTCGATGAAACTGTCGGGCGCGGTGACCGATGCGCGGCGGCGGGCGATTCTGTTCGGGGCGCTGGCGGTGGCGGCGGCGACGCTGCTGGTGCCGTTTTCGGGGAGCCCGGTGATGGCGGCGTTGTGCATTGCGGTGAGCTATTCGTGCACGACGATGATGTCGGTTAATTTGTATGCGTTGCCGCTGGATTTGTTTGGGGTGGAGCGGGCGGCGTTCGCGGGGGCGTCGTTGACGGGAGCGTATGGATTGATGCAGACGGTGATTTCGCCGGCGATTGGATATGTGGTCGATCGGCAGGGGTTTGCGCCGGTTTGTATGGCGATGGCGCTGCTGCCGCTGATGGGTATTGGCGTGTTGTACCTGACGCGGGAGCGGGGATGAAGCGCTGGCTGTGGCGCCTGCTGGGGAAGGACGCCGAGGCGATTGTGCTGCACTTTGCTTCGGGGGACGAGGCGCGGGTGCGGGCGATGTTTGAGGAGATTCGTTTATTGGAGCCGGGGCGGGAGCACTTGGTGGTTTGTTGGGGGCGGGCGATGGCGGGGTTGCCTTGTTTGGTGGTGAACGGGTGGGGGGATTTGCGGCGGCAGTTGGGGCGGAGGAGGGT
This sequence comes from Candidatus Sulfopaludibacter sp. SbA3, assembly GCA_945860645.1. Lineage (GTDB taxonomy): Bacteria > Acidobacteriota > Terriglobia > Bryobacterales > Bryobacteraceae. Next base: position 3,411 of record CAMATG010000735.1, read on the forward strand.
GGGGTTGGCCCCATTTTTATTGGGGTCGCATCCGTTGGTGCGGCTGGCTTTTTTGACGGCGCCTCGGCGGTTGCTTGCGTTTAACGCGCGGGGGGAGCGGCATCATTTGCGGCTGGCCGATGGGATTGCGTCGTGGCTGTTTTGGCGGGGGGTGCCGTTGGACCGGGTGTGGCTGCGGCCGGCGTGGTGGCCGTGGGCGCGGGAGCGTTCACGGGAGTCGGCTGCTTCGGTGATGTTGGCGGGG
>CAMATG010000736.1 GCA_945860645.1 Candidatus Sulfopaludibacter sp. SbA3
TTCACGACGACCATCTGGACCTCCGCCTGCCCCGGCTTCGGCATCCGCAATCGTACGCCGGTCACTTCAATCTGCTTGGCCAGCGGATGGGTACCCTTGGCGCCCTTCACTTCTTCCATCGCCGTCTTGGGCTCAGCGGCGGCCTTTTCGGCCCGCTCGTTCTTGGTCCAGTAGAAATACCCGCCGCCTAGCAGGATGATCGCAACGCCCAGCGTCACGGCCACATCGCGCAACCCGGTCGATTTCGGTTCGGGATGCGGGTCGTAACTCGGCGTGGTCGCGCCATAAGTGGGCGCCGGACTGGGCGCGCTAAACACTGCCGGTGCGGGAACCGGAGCAGGTACCGCTATGGGAGCAGGCGCCGCCGCCGGCGCTGACACGGGCGCTGCCACCGGCACCGGCACAGGCACAGGAGCAGGCGCCGGAGCAGCCTCGGGCACAGGCGTCACCGCCACCGGCACCGGCGGCTTGCAACGCGGACAATCCTCTTGAGACGGCAGCACTTCCCCGCCGCATTGCGGGCAGATCCAGGTAAACATTAGGCCTCTTAGTTAAAGAGTACGATACAGAAAGCAAACCGGTTACGTCGATCTCCCGGAATTCACACCGGGCGAAACCTACTCGCCGTCGCGATTGGATTCCAGGAACGTCCGCAACCGGTGGCTCCGGCTCGGATGCCGCAGTTTCCTAAGCGCTTTTGCCTCAATTTGGCGAATTCGCTCCCGCGTCACGGCAAAATGCTGGCCCACTTCCTCCAGCGTATGCTCGCTGCCGTCCTGTAGGCCGAAACGCATTTTAATGATCTTTTCCTCGCGCGGCGTCAGGCTTTTCAACACCTCGGCCGTCTGTTCGCGCAGGTTCAGATTGATCACCGCCTCCGAAGGCGACGCCACCCGCTTGTCGATAATAAAATCGCCCAAGTGCGACTCGTCCTCTTCGCCCACCGGCGTTTCGAGCGAAATCGGCTCCTGCGCAATGCGCATGATCTTCCGGACTTTCCCCACCGGCAGGTCCAGCTTCCGCGCCAGTTCGTCCGTGGACGGTTCGCGCCCCATCTCCTGCTGCAACTGCCGCTGCGTCCGCACCAGCTTGTTGATCGTCTCGATCATGTGCACCGGAATGCGAATCGTCCGCGCCTGGTCGGCAATGGCCCGCGTAATTGCCTGCCGCACCCACCACGTCGCATAGGTCGAGAACTTATACCCGCGCTGATAGTCGAACTTATCGACGGCTTTCATCAATCCGATATTGCCTTCCTGAATCAGATCCAGAAACTGCAACCCGCGATTGGTATAGCGTTTGGCGATCGAAACCACCAGCCGCAAGTTAGCCTCAATCAGCTGTTTCTTAGCCGATTCAGACTCGTTTTCGCCCTTCTCCACAATATGCAAAGAACGGCGTAACTCGGTGTAAGTCGCCCCATACTCGAGCTCTAGCTGCTCCAGCCGCTCCGAACACGCCTTCAACTCCCGGCGTAACTCCCGCGCCTTGCCAGCCGCCTCGGAAACCTCGGTCGTCCCCGCGCTCTGGTCTTCCCCCTCAATCACAACCTCGCCGCCCGTCAGTGCGTCCAAATCCTCAATTCGGCGCTGCGATTCGGCGATCTGCCGTTCCAGCGGCCGCAACGATTCCACCGCCGCCCGCAGCCGGTTGCTCATCCGCCGGCTCACCAGCGAACCAAACGACATCAGCCGGATCAACTGGCTGATCTTCACCACCGTCCGCGCCAGCGCCCATCGATACTGCCGGTACTGCTTCGGCTTGCTCGACCGCGGCGATCCCAGCATCTTCTCCCGGCTCTCATCGGCGCGAAACTGCAACCGATCCAACTCCGCGAAAAACTGGACGAGCTCCGCACATTCCTGCGGGTCCTCTTCGTCCTCGGAGACGATGTCTTCCTCTTGTCGCAGCAGGACATCGTCCACCAGCAAATTGCCGTTGTTGATGTCCTCCCGGATCCGGTACAACTCCCGCACCGCCACCGAAGACCGCGAAAGCGACTTCGCCACATTCCGCTGCCCGCGCTCAATCCGGCGCGCCAGTTCAATCTCGCCCTCGCGCGTCAACAAAGGCACCGTGCCCATCTCGCGCAAGTACATTCGCACCGGGTCGTTCGTCTTATCGGCGAACTCGGCTACCCCGTCGCCTTCGCCGGAATCGTCGGCGTCTTCAAACTTCGAACGGAACCCGACCTCTTTCGGCTCCACCAAAAGCTCAACACCGGCGCCCTCCAAGTCCGCAAGGATATCCTCCAAGTTCCCGCCGGTCGTCAAATCGTCCGGAAGGATCTCGCTCACGTCGTCATAAAGAAGGTAGCCCTTCTCCTTGCCGACTTCGACCAAGTTGCGGATACGGCCTATTTTTTCGTCCGATGCCACTTCAACCCCTATCCCTGCAATAGGAAAACTCATTGTATCGCAACGGCTCCCCCCTTTAGCCTTCCCGCTCCAGCCTGCTTAACTCTTCGGCAATTTGGATGGCTTCCATAATCGCACCTCGCTTTTCGGCTTCGCGGACCCGCCGTTTCAACTCGCCGATCTGGTCTTTCCGGTTCCCGGCCCCCAACTGCGCCAAACAAGCCCCGGCCTGTTCCACCATGTTTGTCTCCGTTTGTAGATGATCGGCAAAAGCCATCGCCGCCATTAGCGTTCTCGTCGGCGGACTCAGCTTTTGCTCCAACTCCTCCCAGTGAAACGACGCCGCGTCCGGGAACGCCAGGATCCCCCGCCAGATCTCCGTCCCGGCCGACTCCAGCAGCTTCGGGTAGTTCCCCAACAACGGAAATACATACTCGCGCACCTCCGCCGAATGCAGAAACAGCTCTAACAACATCTTCTCGGCGGGAGAAACTTCAATCGCCGGAATTTCTATCCGCTCTTCTCCGCGCCCACCCGCCGCCCGCCGGAACTGCTCCAACAGCAGCCCCTGCTCCACCCCCAGCACCGACGCCAATTCGTTCGCCAGCGCCGCCCGCTCCACCCGGTCGGACACCTGCCGCACTCGCGGCAACAGGAACTCCAGCGCCTGCACTTTCCCCTCACTCGTCTTCACATCGAACCGCAACCGCGCCCGCCCCGCCAGCCAGTGGAAATACGGCTGCGCCGTCGCCAGCCGGTCCCTATACGCGTCCGCCCCGTTCGCCTTCACAAACTCGTCCGGGTCCAACCCGCCCTCCAACGCCGCTACCCGCACCCGGAACCCCTCGTCGAGCAACAGTTGAATCGATTTCTCCGTCGCGTTCGCCCCCGCGGTATCCGGATCGAAATTCACCACCGCCAACCCCGCCAGCCTTCGCAACGCCCGCACCTGCGGCGCCGTCAACGCCGTTCCGCACGGCGCCGACGCCTCCGGCACCCCGGCCGAATAGGCGCCAATCACGTCCATGTAGCCTTCCACCAACACCACCCGCCCGCTCTTCCGCGCCCCCTCCCGCACCCGGTGCAGGTTATACAACACACCGCTCTTGTGATAAATCGACGTCCCGGCCGAGTTCAAATACTTTGGCTCATCCCCGTCCTGCATCGCCCGGCCGCCGAAGGCGATTACTTTCCCGCTCTCGTTGCAAATCGGAAACATCAGCCGCCCGCGGAACATGTCGTACCAGCTGCCGTCCTCGCGCTTCTTCACCAGCGAGGAGACCTC
>CAMATG010000737.1 GCA_945860645.1 Candidatus Sulfopaludibacter sp. SbA3
AACCCCAACTTCCTCCGCCCCTACCAGGGCTACGGCAACATCAACATGTTCGAGTTCGGCTCCACCTCCAGCTTCAACTCCCTACAGTTCTCCATGAGCCAGCGCTTCTCGAAAAGCGGCACCTGGGGCCTCGCCTACACCTTTGGCAAAGCCCTCGGAACCAGCGAAACCGATACCACCGGTGTCCACCCCTTCTATAGCCCGCGCAACTTCAATTACGGCCCGCTCGACTACGACCGAACCCACGTCTTGAACCTCCGCTACAACTGGACGTTGCCCATGGTCGGAAAGAAGTACAACTGGGGCCCAGCCCGCCACATCACCGACGGCTGGCAGCTCTCCGGCATCACCCGCTATCAATCCGGCGCCCCCTTCACCCCGGGCTTTTCCCTCGTCAGCGGGCTCGACATCACCGGCACGCCCACACTCGGAGCCCGCCTGAACGTCAACGACCCCAGCGCCCCGCCAGAGTCCCGTTTCATCCCGCCCACCCGAGGCCAACTCGGCAACGCGGGCGAAGGCATCCTCCGCCGTCCCGGCTTCATCAACTGGGACCTCTCCGTCTACCGCAACCTCAAAATCGGCGAAGGCAAGCAGTTCCAACTCCGCGTGGAAAGCTACAACACCCCCAACTCTCCCCAGTGGAACAGCATTGACCAAACCGCCCGCTACGACGCCCAGAACAACCAGATCAATTCCGTCTTCCTGGAGCCGCTAACCGCCCGCAGCCCCCGCCGCGTCCAGCTAGCCATGCGCCTCACCTGGTAGGAGGGACGTTCCACAACTCCCCCCGGGGACATTCCGGGCAGAACCCCGACGCCGTTCGGCCCGCAACCCAAACAGCAGGAGTGTCCCCAAGACGCGAAACCACCCGCGGAAGGCCGGAAAAATCGCCCACCCTCCACCCGCTACTCCCATTGGCGTTAACTTGAGCTTTAAGAAATGGGAGGACACCAGCCCACAATCGATTTTTACAGGCATCCGATCGGGATGAAATCACTTCCTTTTCCCGGAATAAGCCTTGAAGCCTGTTTGGACTACAACGGTCTACACCGCGTGACTAGGAGGGGAGTGAAACGCCAAGTGTTCTGGCCCTCCGGTCGGCTCGGATTGGCAGTCACTTCGACCATGGGTTAGTAGGATCGAACTTCTTCACTCGCCGACGCAGGTTCTCACGAGCCTCGGCCTCCCATTCTGGTTTGCCGAAAGACCATTTGAAGTCCTCTATTGGCTTGCCCATCCGTGCGAGCGCAAAATCCCAGCGTTCTCGATCGCCGGAGCCGTTGTTCAGTAAGCCTGAGCGCTTCACATTCACTAGGGCATCGAGATCCGGAAGGGCGGTACCCGCCTTGGGACCCAGAGTCGCGAAGGCCAACGAAACAGCCTCCAGCACTCGGTTGAGCTTATACCAGGGACGCCCCGTGTCTTCCTTCAGGATCGAGAACAGCACAGGAATCGCCGCTTCCCCTCGGTCCGCCAACCGCACGATCAGGGGGTAGGCGTGCTCTCGTAGCTCTTGGCTGGCCAGGATCGTCTCCTCGTCGGTCGAGAGCGTCTGGAAGGTGCCGGAAGGCAAACTCGACAGCAGCTTCGCGAGATCGGTTCTGGCGCCGGAAGTTGTTTCCGGGTTTATGATTCGGGTAGCCAGCGGGCCGCGCAGTTCTCGCGCGACGCTTGCGCGCTTACCGCCGAAGTAGGTGAACAACTCCTTCGGCAACAAGATCCGGCCATCGGCGATGACGGCGCCCAAGACGGCAAGTTGGCTTGCGGAAAGCGGCTTTGACCAATCGATAGTAGGAATCCAAACCTCAGCCAGAGCCAAATCCGCGTCGTCAGCGCCGAGCATGGGGTTCTCCGCCGCACCTTGCAGCCTCTCCAGCGCCGTACCAATCGCCTCGGGATCCAATTTGGGCCGCGAGAGAGAGCTGTGGACAAACAACTCCATTACCGGCCGAAGTTCCGGATACTCAGGACCGCTCGAAAGGTTTTCGCGCGACAGATGCACGCGAAAACTACTATCCAAACCGCCTGAACACGTGTAGCGCAGTGGAGCGGCAAGAGGGCTACTGGCCACAAACGAGCGCCGCATGAGAGCCTTCCCGCCGCGATCCAGGACTTCTACCCGCGAGACGCGAAGGCCGATGCGGCCGTTGGGGCGCTCATCGGTGATGCGGACCACCATGTCCGGCCTCACCCCGTTGGATTCCCGAATCAGCTTCTGAGGGGCCGCGAGCCGGAGGCCCCAGCCGATTGCAACCAATTGACGATCCCGCTGATGCTTTGCTTCCCGCGCTTGATTTTCTCGCACTTGATAGTCGATGCTTCCCACCTTGCTTGGCATAACAGGCAATTGGTCCAGAATATCTTCCGGCTTGCTGAGGGATGCCCCTCGAGAGCGGTCGCCATTCCTGGGCGATAGACGAAAGGAGACCGGTTGGTGGCGGACCTTGTTCTGGCGAGTGGCGACCTCGCGATCGGAGCGTTCGTGATAAGCAATCGTCACGCTGCGGACGCCCGCTGTATCGAGCACAGCGGCGCACAGGGCATCGCACTTGTCTGGATCGGTCTTTGGGTAGTCGCGCCAGGGCAAGTCCAGCCGAATATCGCCGGCCAGTTGCACGGGCGAGGCCGGCAGCACATCGGGCAGATTGGCGCGGTGAAACTCCTGGATTTCGGAAAGGTGCCATGGTTGGGCAGCCGCCCATCCCAGCAAGAGCGCTATCCCAACGGCCGTACCTTCCATTACGGCGCTCCCGCGCAGCCGGAAAACGTACCGGACAACGGCGAACGCCGCCGAGTAACCAAAAATAGTCGGAGCTGCTAACAAGATCAAGCCCGGGAGAATGAAAAAGATGCCAACGACAACCAGCCCAGGGGCTGAGACGGCCGTAAAGCCAAGCACTCCCCATGCGATCAACCACCACGTGAGAACCTTGTCGATAGAGGAGGGCGTCGGTTTCGGCCCGCTTCGATCTGGCGCACCTGTCATCTCTCCCTAGCCCCCGCTCTTCCCGCGTTTGCGGGAGTCAAGCCTTGGCCGATCGGAATGGCCAGATAGGCGAAAATACCGCCAATTGCGCCAGCGCGATCAGTCATCGTCCCGCTCCAACCTCGTTCCCGTAGCCGACTGGATAAAGGCCAGCGCCTCGCCCAGCAGTTCGCGGTAGGCGAAGTTGACCCAAAGCATTTCGCCGGAGAGGTGGATTACATGCTTTAACAACACGCGCGTCGAAAAAGTCAAAGCGCTCAACGGAACACTCCTAAGCAAACGGCGGGGTTCGCATACGCGCCAGGGGGACGACGTGAACAGGTGAACGCGTTTGTCGGTCACAACCACAACGCGAGGCCATGGAAGGAGCCGAATGGACCCAAACTTCAGCAATGGCTCTTCGGCCTGGAAGGAGACGACGAAGGCCTCTCCCGGAGGGATATGCGGTGCGACTCGTTCGTAGATCTCGTCGCGCAAGCTCATGGTTCAGATAAGGCGGGAAGGGCCCTTAGGCGAGAGCCTACATTCCTCGCGAATACACATCTGTTGGCTCCCCGCCTACGAAGTGTATCGACCGAACTCTTGTGAAACATTAGAGAGCCCCTACTCCCCCCGCATCGGCATCCTCCACCACAAAACCGCCCCCAAACA
>CAMATG010000738.1 GCA_945860645.1 Candidatus Sulfopaludibacter sp. SbA3
GGTGACCAACATCACCCACGCGCAGGTGACCGAGGGCGTGGCCGCGGGGGACCGGGTGGTGCTGGCGACCGACATCGTTTTGAAGCCGGGGATGGTGGTGGGCGCGGTGGCGGAGTAGGGCGCTAGCGGAGCCGTTGGACGGTGATGCCCGTGCCGGATTCCCAGGCGGCGAGGACGCCGGATTTGGAGGCAGCCACCGCGGCATAGCCGCCGTGGGGGGCGAGTTCGCGGACGGCGCCATCGTAGGCCATCACGCGCATTCCTTCGGTCCAGACGATGACTGGTTTGCCTTGGGTATCGAGGGCGAGGGCGGAGTCCTTGCCGGTCCAATCGGGGGCTTGGAACTTGGCACCATCGGTCCAGAAGATCTGCTTATCGCGACGCCAGGAGGTGACGACTTCGCCGTTGGCCTTGGCGGCCAGGCCGCCGCCGTCCATGGGGCAGGCGTTGAGGACCCAGGTGCCTTCGCCGAGTTTTTTGGTGGTGAAGGTTTTGGCGTTGTCGCGGGACGTGGCGAGCCACATGTCGCGGGAGCCGCCGAGCCAGTTGCGGAACATGACGTGGATGGTGCCATCGGCGGCGATGGTGGCGGACGGGTGGCAGCATTCGCAGATGTGGCCGTCGGGCGATTCATAGACAGAGAAGTTGGGCGACCAGGTTTGACCGCCGTCTCTGGAGTGGGTGGCCATCAGGCGGGTGCCCTTTTGGCGGAGGTCGAGCCAGGTGGCGAGGACGCTGCCGTTCGGACCGGCGGCGAGAGCGTGGAGGCCTTCGCGGGCGGCACCCGGAGCGTCGGAGATTTGTTTGGGTTTGGACCAGGACTTGCCGCCGTCGGTGGAGCGGAAGGCGAAGAGTTCGCCGTCCTGTCCCTTGCCCTTTTCGCCGGCGATGGCGGCGATGACAATGGCTCCGTCGCTGATGACGACGCGCGGGCCGCGGTGGCGGCCGAGGGAGATGACGCCCGCGTTGCCGACGAGCACGGGTTTGGCGAAGGTCTTGCCGCTATCCTTCGACACCGCCGCGTAGACATCGTTCCCGGCGCCGTAGGCGAGGACGGCGGTGGCGCCGTCCATGGCCAGTTGCGGTTGGCGCCACGGGGCGGCGCCATCGGCGGGCGTCAGGTTCAACAGGGGCAGAAGGGCGAGTGCGAGGATCATGCGAGGTCGAACAGTAGGATATCGCTCTTCTCCGTCCCGGTGAGGGTGAGGAGCGATTCTTCGCTGATCGCGGCGCCGTCGCCGGTTTCGAGTTTGGTGCCGTTCAGATTGACGGACCCGGTTGCCACCTGGACCCAGCCGTAGCGGCCGGGGGCGAGGGGGAGCGTGAGTTGTTGGTCTTCGTCGAGGGCGGTGATGTAGACCAGCGCATCCTGCTGGATGATCGGGCTGCCGTCGCGGCCGTCGGGTGAGGCGATGAGGCGGAGCTTGCCCTGGACCTCTTCGGGGGCGATGGCGAGATCCTCGAAGCGGGGCGCGATGCCGTCTTTGTTGGGTTCGATCCAGATCTGGAGGAAGTGGACCGGTTCGGTTTGGGAGCCGTTGAACTCACTGTGCACGATGCCGGTGCCGGCGCTCATGCGCTGGACGTGGCCGGGTTTCAGGACCGCGCGGGAACCGGTGGAATCTTCATGAGCGAGTTCGCCGGCGAGGACCCAGGAGATGATCTCCATATCCCGGTGGGGGTGGCGGCCGAAGCCGGCGGCGGGGCGGACGCGGTCGTCATTGATTACGCGCAGGCTGCGAAAGCCCATGTTTTCGGGGCTGTAATAGCGGCCAAAGGAAAACGAGTGCTTGCTATCGAGCCAGCCGATGTTGGTTTTGCCCCGGTCGGCGGCGTGGCGAACGGTGATCATAAGAACCTCCTAACGATATCTGTTGCAACAACTATATAGATGTGTCCGGTTCCATTTGGATTCGGATCTCTTCGAGGAGGGCTGTGAGCTGTTCGAGTTTGGCGGCGCCGAGGGGGCCGAGGGGACCGCGGATGGCGTCGCGAACTGGTTTTTCGAGGGAGCGAAGTAGGGTGGCGGCTTCGGGGGTGAGATGGGCGTGGACGACGCGGCGATCGGTGGAGGTGCGGGAGCGGAGGACGAGGCCGCGTTTCTCCATGCGGTCGAGAAGGCGCGTCATATCGGGGTCGCGGGTGATCATGCGGGCGGCGACTTCGCCACAGGGGAGCCCGGCGGGGCCGGCGCCGGCGAGGATGCGGAGGACGTTGTACTGGGAGTGGGTAAGACCGAATGGATGGAGCGTTTCTTCGACGCCGCGGAGGAGCCAGCCGGCGGTGCGTTGGAGATTGAGGAAGGCCTCTTCGGCGGGGTGGGGGAAGGGGCGAGACTGGCGGATTTCGGATTGGAGGCGGCCGGGCATGCTCGGACTATACCTGTTGCAACAACTACTGGCAAGGGGCGAGGGTCATATATGTCTCTGTTTACTTAGGTATAGAACTAAGGAAGTTACAGGAAGCGGGTAGATATCGTTGCCTTTTGCTGGTGTGGGGTTTACGATTGAATTTTGCCGGGCTCCGGCTGGAGGTAGAAGTATGTCAATGTGGAATCGACGTAAGAACGAAGACGAGCCGACGCGGCCGCTCGGGAATACGCCCAGCAGCCCGGAACCGGCGAGAGAGGGGATCCCTGTGTCTACAATGCCCGCGCGGAGTTTCGAACCGGACGTGCCGCGTGGCACGGCCACGATCGGAAAGTCGGTCCTGATCAAGGGCCAGATTCTGAGTAAGGAAGACCTGGTGATCGACGGTGCCGTTGAGGGCAGCGTGGAGGCACAGGAGAACCGGGTGACGATCGGGCCGAATGGCCGTGTGATCGCGAACGTGAAGGCGCGGGACGTGGTTGTCCTGGGGCAGTTGAAGGGAAATATTGAAGCGTCGGGACGGGTGGATATCCGGAAGGGTGCGAACCTGGTTGGCGATATCCGATACGCCAAGATCTCGATTGAAGAGGGTGCCGACCTGCGCGGGAGCCTGGAGATGATTCGGGTGGACGTGAAGCCGGAGCCGGCCAAAGCCGCCGAAGTGGCGAAGCCTGCCGCGGAGAAGCCGACGCAGCAGAGCCTGGGCGCGACCGCCGGCGGGACGAATTCCAAGTAGCCTTGCAAGCCCGTGATGAAAGAAGGATGGCAACGTCTGTTTGGCGGTGGGGCGCCCGAGCCCCACGCAGCCGCCGCGCCGGCCATGGCGCCAATACCGGAGAGGGCGCCGTTGCGCGAATTCAGCCGGCAAAGTAGCGCGCTGGACCAGTTCTTTCAGGCGTTCCAGGGGCAAGTGGGATTGATGGTGTTGGACCTGGGCGTGTCGAACCAGGAGAACACCGTTTTTTTCAACGATTTGGGGCACAAGTTGCGGTACGACAACTTTGTGCGATCACTGGATGAGTCGTTCGGGGATGGCGATTTTTACGCCAACCAGGAGAATGAGTTGCGGATCGAGGCGTTCCAATCGAAGGTGTTGAACTTCGATGACGATTCGCTGGACGGGATTCTGGTTTGGGATTCGTTGCAGTATCTGTCGCCGGTGATGTTAGAGGCGGCGATTTGCCAGTTACACGCGACCCTGCACCGGGGCGGGCAATTGTTGACGGTTTTCCACACGGACGAGAAGCTGGTGGAGGTGCCGTCGTACTCT
>CAMATG010000739.1 GCA_945860645.1 Candidatus Sulfopaludibacter sp. SbA3
CTGAACTTCTGCCAGGGGACGGTGTGCGAGGGGTTGGAGAATCCGAACAAAGAGATCCACGATGTCATTCGCTATTTCGGGAACAAGAAGAAGATCTTCAACGTGCACTTCCGCAATATTGAAGGCAAGATTGGCGACTTCCGTGAGACCTATCCAGACAACGGCGATGTGAACATGATTGAAGCCATTCGGACGTATCGCGAAGTGGGCTACGACGGGATGATCATGCCGGACCACGTGCCGCATGTGGCAGGTGATCCGCGCGGCGCCAAAGGGTTCGCATTCTGTTTTGGCTATATCCAAGCGTTGATTCAGATGCTAAAAATGGAGGGGTAATGATTCGGCTTCCGCTTCGCTGGTCCGGTGCCTTGCCCAAGGGCGATCTGGCGCCGTTGAATTGCCTCTACGGGGGCGGCGAAGGGATGCCGGTGTTATCCTCCGAAGAGTTGCAGGGCGTCCAGATCCCCAAGGACGCCCTGTGGCCTTCGGTGCGGGTGAATCGTCGGGGCGGTGAGTCCGCGGGGCCGACGGGGTTGCCGTGGGTGAATGCCAACGGCTGGCTGATCCGGATGTTGCAGTTCCGGGATGCGACGCGGGGCGTGATGCTGGACGTGAAGCCCGATGAAGGGGCTCGGCCGGCGGGGCACGTTTTGCAGGTGACCGAAGCCATGGCCTATGGCGCCACGGCGGTGGTGACGCATACGGCGGAGACGTGGCCGGCGGTGCAGAAGGCGATGCGGTTTTTCCTGGCGCATGCGGCGTGGTGGGCGTGGGAACCGGTGGCGGCGCTGGCGGTGATCAGCGAATTCGCGGGGGAGAATGAGACGGCGGCGGGGGAGTGTTTGAACCTGTTGACGCGGCGGCAGGTGGGGTTCAAGTTAGCTCTGCCGGGCGACGTGGCGGCGTTGGCGAATGTGGGCGCGGCGGCGTGGGTGTCGAACGCGCCGGTGCCGATGGAGAAGTATCTGCCGTGGGTGCGCGGCGGCGGGACGCTGATTGTTCATGGGAAGGACGCGGGGCGCGCCGAGGGGAAGGGGCGGATCATTGAGCGGCCGGAGCCTTGGGACGATTTTTATGCTGCCGCGGCGGGCGTTCACTTGGCGTTGACGCGGCGGACCGATGTGGTGCGGCTGTGGAATGCCGGTTCGTTCAATGCTTTCTACCAGACAGAGGCGGGGGGCAAACGCGGCGTGGTGCAGCTGTTGAATTATGCCGGGAACCGCAGTTCCGACGATGCTTCGATTTGGATTGCGCGGCCGTGGAAGACGGCGGTGCTTACCACGTTTGATGGGCAGACACCCTTGATGCCAAGGGCCACCAATGGTGGAATAGAGATACCGCTTCCTCCGTTGGGAGTTTACGCGGCGATCGAACTGGAGGCATAGCGGTGATGATCAACAGACGCGATTTTCTGGCAGGAGCGGCGACGGCCGCCTTGATACAGCAGCGCGCCGTGGCCGCGCCGATTGCTCCAGTGGCGATTCAGCGGTGCCGGACCTATGGCGCCGGGTTGGAGCCGACGATGCGGCGGCTGTTCGACGGCATTGGCGGGTTGGGGCGGCTGGTTAACAACAAGACTGTTGCGATCAAGGTGAACCTGACGGGGCGGCCTTCGCAGCGGCTGGGGCACTCGCCGGCGGAGTTGGCGCATTGGACGCATCCGCGGGTGATCGGCATGACGCTGCACCTGATGAACGAAGCGGGGGCGAAGCGGATTCGGATTCTGGAGAGCCCGTGGTCGACCACCGATCCGTTGGAAGAGTACATGATGGAGGCGAATTGGGATCCGTCGCTGATTCTGAACGCCGCGAAGAAAGTGGAGTTTGAGAACACCAATTATTTGGGGAACGGGAAGAACTACGTTCGCTTCAAAGTGCCCAACGGCGGGCATATGTTTCCGGCCTACGACCTGAACCACAGCTACGCGGATTGCGATGTGTTTGTATCGATTGCGAAGTTGAAGGAACACGCGACGGCGGGTGTGACGCTTTCGATGAAGAACTGTTTTGGCATTACGCCGTGCACGATTTATGGCGACGGCGCGGGCGAGAAAGAGCCGGGGCTGGTGCCGGTGGGCGGACGCGGGTCGGTGATCCACAGCGGGTCGCGAAAGCCGTCGCTGAGCGCGCCGCAGGAGTTGCATCCGGACTCGCCGCGCGATGGCGGGTATCGCGTGCCGCGCGTGGTTGCGGATTTGAACGCGGCGCGGCCGATTGACCTGGCGATTATTGAAGGCGTGGAGTCCATGGCGGGCGGGGAAGGACCGTGGATTCGCGGGACGCGCCGGTGTAGCCCGGGTGTGATTATTGCCGGTACGAACGCCGTTTGCACCGACGCGGTGGCGACGGCGGTGCTGGGCTTCGACCCGATGGCGATGCGGGGAACGCCGCCGTTTGAGACCTGCGACAACACGCTGGCGCTGGCCGAGCAGTTGGGCGTGGGCTCCCGCGATTTAAGCAAGATTGAGGTGGCCGGCGCGCAGATCGCCGACATCCGCTACGAGATTCGCAAGGCGTAATTGAACGCTTTGCCGCTGCCGGGCACAGCGCCCGGCGCAGAAACGATTTTTCTATGTCCTATCAAGCATTACCTACGCACGCACTCGTTCATATTGCGCAAACCATTCAGGTCTCGATGCAGAGCCTGGTGGCGACGATTAGCCTTTTTGATGAAGGCGGCACCGTTCCCTTCATTGCGCGTTACCGCAAGGAAGTCACCGGCAATCTGGACGAGGTGAAGATTTTATCCATTCAGGAGAAGCTGGAATACCATCGCGAGTTGGAGGAGCGGCGGAGCACCGTACTCGACTCGATTAAAGAGCAGGGCAAGCTGACGCCGGAGTTGCAGGCGAAGATCGAAAAGACGCTGGACAAGAGCGAACTGGAAGATCTGTATCTGCCGTACAAGCCGAAGCGGAAGACGAAGGCCAGCGTGGCGCGCGAGAAGGGGTTGGAACCGCTGGCGCTATTCCTGTGGGAGCAGCAGGCGAATGGCAAGCCTTTGAGCGAGTTTGCTGGTTCGTTCGTCAATGCGGAGTTGGGCGTGACGACGGTGGCGGAGGCGCTGGAAGGGGCGCGCCACATCATCAGCGAGATGGTGGCGGAGAACGCCGATTATCGCAAGGCCGTGCGGCAGCAGATGATGGAGAAGGGCAAAGTATCGGCAAAGGCGATTCCGGGGATGGAAGACGCGGAAGGCAAGTACAAAATGTACGCCGACTTTGCCGAGCAGGCGAAGAATATTCCGTCGCACCGCATGCTGGCGATCCGGCGCGGGGCGAAGGAAGGCTTCCTGCATTTTGAGATTGAAGTGGACCGGGACGAGACGGTGGCGTGGCTGCGGTCGCGCGTGATTCAGCAGCCGGGCGAGTGGGAGGGCCACTTGTCGGAAGCCGTTGAAGACGGCTACGACCGGTTGTTGAACCCGTCGATTCAGACGGAGATCCGGCTGGAGTTAAAGGACCGTTCCGACGAGGAGGCGATCAAGGTTTTCCGGGAGAATCTGGAGAATCTGTTGCTGGCGCCGCCGGCCGGGCAGTTGAAGGTGATCGGCATCGATCCTGGCATCCGCACGGGCTGCAAGATTGCCGTGGTGGACGATACGGGCAAGATGCTGGCGCACAC
>CAMATG010000740.1 GCA_945860645.1 Candidatus Sulfopaludibacter sp. SbA3
CGGACCGAGGGCCGAACACTAACGGCAAGTTTCGGCCACGTCGAAGTCATCTCCGGTTGGCCTTTCGGATCTTTGGCGGCGGGTGGGCGTCCCATGCAATCAGTCTACCGAAAGTTCGACCGATGAACACTTAATAGTTGTTGCGAGCAAGTAGTATTACAGTTACCATAAGGGAGAAAGGATTGAATCATGAGCGTTTATAAGCGGGGCGGCATCTGGTGGTATAGGTTCCGGTGGAACAACGAAGAGGTCCGCGAGTCCTCAAAACACACGAACAAAAGGGTGGCGGAGCAGATGGAGGCGGCCCACAAGACATCTCTCGCGAAGGGCGAGGTGGGCATTCGCGAAAAGGTTAAAGTCCCGACGTTGAAGGAATTTGAGGCGGAGTTCATGCGAACTATCGAAACCCAATGTGCCGGGAAGCCCGGAACGGTGGAGTTCTATCGGAGCCGGTTCAATACGCTTCTGGAATCCGAACTAGGGGCCCGGCCGTTGGATGCCATCGACGAAGCGGCCATCGAAAAGTACCGGCAGACACGCGCCGTCTCACGATCCCGTCGGAAACGCATACTCTCCCCGGCCTCCGTCAATCGTGAACTCGCAACCCTCCGCCGGGCGCTCCGGCTGGCGTATGAGTGGAAGTTGATAAACCGCGTCCCCCGCATCAAGCTGCTACGGGGCGAGAAGAACCGGGAGTTCATCCTCCCGCATAGCATCGAGGCGGTCTACTTCGCGGCTTTGCCGTCGCCTCTGTGCGATGTTGCGCTGGTGTTGGTCGACACAGGGTTGCGTCTCGGTGAACTTATCTCCCTCGACTGGCGGCAGGTGAAACTCGAACCAGCGAAGGGCGCACGGTTCGGCTATGTGACTATCCTTTCCGGAAAGGCAAAGAGCAGCAAATCGCGGAATGTACCCTTGAGCGGCCGGGCCGTGGAAGTGCTGTAAAGGCAGGGGAGCAAGGTGGAAGGACTGGTGTTCCATCGAGCCGACGGGACACCGCTGGAGAAGTCACTCCTCGGTCAGCAACAGAAGCGCGTGCGGGACCTGTTGAAGCTCCCGACAGACTTCGTTCTTCATTCCTTGCGGCATACGTTCGGGACACGCCTGGGCGAAGCCGGGGCCGATGCGTTCACGATCATGCGCCTGATGGGGCACTCAACCGTGACAGTTTCACAGCGCTATGTTCATCCGTCGCCGGAGGCGGTAGAATTAGCTTACGAGCGGTTGACGGCACTCAATATGCAGCGGCTACGCACAATTCCGGGCACAGTCTTGGAAGCCGATGCAGAGGCAAGACAATAACTCGTTTGTTCTCAATGTGCCCGGGTGGCGAAACCGGCAGACGCAACGGACTTAAAATCCGTTTCCGCGAAAGTGGAGTGCGGGTTCAAGTCCCGCCCCGGGCACCAGTAGAATAGATCATGCGACTCGCCGCCCTCGCTCTATTCTCCCTCCCCCTGTTCCCCCAATCCGCCCTGCACTTCCAAACGGATTTCCCCCCCGACGAGTTCCAAGCCCGCTGGGCCAAGGTCTACGACAAAATCGGCCCCAACGCCGTCGCCCTCCTCCAAGGCACCCCCTTCGAAGGCGGCTTCGCCTTCCCCCGCCAAACCAACGATTTCTACTACCTCACCGGCGTCGAAACCCCGCACTCCTACCTCCTCCTCGACGGCCGCACCCGCAAAGCCACCATCTTCCTCCCCCCGCGTAACCGCCGCCTCGAACAGAGCGAAGGCCGCGTCCTCTCCGCCGACGACGTCGATCTCGGCCGCAAACTCACCGGCGCCGACTCCATCCAGTCCACCGCCGCCATGCAAGCCGACTGGCTCAACAACGCCACCACCATCTTCACCCCCGCCTCCCCCGCCGAAGGCGCCGCCCAACAACGCATCGAACTCCAAAACGCCAACGCCGCCATCGCCAACGACCCCTGGGACGGCCGCCTCTCCCGCGAACAGCACTTCGCCGGCCTCCTCCGCGCCCGATACCCCCGCGCCAAAATCGAAGACCTCACCCCCGTCATCGATGAGCTCCGCAGCCTTAAATCCCCCCGCGAAATCGCCCTCATCAAACGCGCCTCCCAAATCGCCGGCTACGCCCTCATCGAAGCCATGAAGGGCACCCGCCCCGGCCTGCGCGAATACCACCTCGACGCCGCCGCCCGCTACGTCTTTCTCGCCAACGGCGCCCGCCTCGAAGGCTACCGCTCCATCACCGCCGCCGGCACCGCCAACATTTGGAACGCCCATTATTACCGCAACAACAGCGTCCTCGACGGCGGCGACCTCGTCCTCATGGACTTCGCCCCCGATTACCACTACTACACCTCCGACGTCACCCGCATGTGGCCCGTCAACGGCAAGTTCAGCGACGTGCAGAAGGAGCTCCTCGGTTTCGTCCTCGAATACCGCGACGCCGTCATCAAGGTCATCCGCCCCGGCGCCACCGTCAACCAGCTCCGCGAAGAAGCCGCCCTCGCCATGGAGCCCGTTTTCAAACGCTGGAAATTCTCCAAACCGATCTACGAAAAGGCCGCCCGCACCATGGTCGAAACCGGTGGCGGCGTCTTCTCCCATCCCGTCGGACTCGCCGTCCATGACGATGGCCCCTACCACCGCGGCCCGCTCAAGCCCGGCCACGTCTTCTCCATCGATCCCCAACTCCGCGTCAACAGCGAGAATCTCTACATCCGCTACGAAGACGTTGTCGTGGTCACCGAAACGGGCTGCGAAAACTTCACCGATTTCCTTCCCTCCAAACTCGAAGACATCGAAAAACTCACCGGCGGCGGCGGCCTCATCCAGCAGGTCCCGCCCCGCTGGGTCCCGGGTGCCAAGTAGGTCCTACACGGCCACCGCGCACTCCTCCAGCACCTGTCGCAAATCCTCCACCCGAATCGGCTTGGTGGCGTAGGAGTCCATCCCCGCCGCCATGCACCGTTCCCGGTCTTCCTGCAGCGCGCTCGCCGTCAGCGCCACAATCCGTGGCCGCCCGCTCCCGCCCGACCGCAGCCGGATCCGCCGCGCCGCCTCCAGCCCATCCATCTCCGGCATGTGCACGTCCATCAGCACCAGGTCGTAGTCGATCCGCGCCGTCGCCGCCAGCGCCTGCGACCCCGTCACCGCCAGGTCGGCCTTGTATCCAAAGCGTTCCAACAGTTTCAGCATCACCCGCTGATTCACCGAATTGTCCTCGGCCAGCAGAATCCGCAACGGCAGCTTCTCGCTCAACTTCCCGTCGGCGTCCCGCTCCCGGTGCGGGTTGAACGCCACCGCCTCTTCGTTCGCCCAAAAGCCTTCCAACGCCGCCCGCAGCGGCAAATCGCGCACCGGCTTGGTCAGGTGCGCCGCCTCCGGCCACCCGCTGTCTTCCTGTCCCGGCTTCTCCAGCACAATCGTCGCCACCCCGGCACACTGCTGCTGCACCGCCGGGTTCAAGGTCTGCGCGTCCAACGCCAGCAGGTCGAACCGGCCCGCCACCAGCGCCGCCTCCACCTCCGCCGCGCTCCCGGCCACCGTCACACTAACGCCCATCCAGCCCAGCATCTCCGCCAGCATCGCGCGCGCCTCGGCATGCCCATCGGCCACCAGCGCCCGCCGCCCAC
>CAMATG010000741.1 GCA_945860645.1 Candidatus Sulfopaludibacter sp. SbA3
AATCAACCCACGGGGACACCCGCATCCCGCAGGGCGGGTGTCCCCAAACGCAACCCACGCCCGCCAACCGCGCCAATCCCCCGACCAACCAGCCCAACGACCAAATCCCCCACGCAGCGCCCATCCCACGGGGACACCCGCGTCCCGCAGGGCGGATGTCCCCAGACGCAAGAACCCCCTCAATCACCCCCAAACGCAAAAACGCCGCCAAAGCCCCGAAAGGCCCCAGCGGCGCTCAAGCAAAAATCAAAAAACTACGCGCGTTCCAAATACTCGCCCGTCGTCGTCGAAACGCGAATCACTTCGCCTTCGCCGATAAACGCCGGCACCGACACAATCAAACCGCTCTCCATCGTCGCCGGCTTGCCCACGTTCGAAACCGTCGCGCTCTTCAGCCCCGGCTCGGTTTCGATGACCTTCATCTCCACCGCCGCCGGCAAATTCACGCCCACCGGCTTCTCCTGGTAAAACTCAATCTTCAGCTTCAGGTTCGGCACCAGATACTGCGCCGCTTCGCCCAGCACGTCTTCCCCGAACTCGTACTGCTCGTACGTCTCGATGTTCATGAAGTGATAGGTGTCAATTTCCCGGTACAGGAATTCCACTTCCTGCTCGTCCAACGCAATCTTCTCCACCTTGTCTTCCGAAGCAAACCGGTGTTCGAACATCGCGCTAGTCCGCAAGTTCCGCATCTTCACCTGCACAAAAGCGCGCAGATTCCCAGGCGTGCGATGAGTGAAAGCAAAGATGCTGTGCAGTTCGTTGTTGAACTTAATCACCATGCCGGCGCGCAAAGAGGTGGCATTAATCATGAAAAACCGAGACTCCTGTCAAAAAACGATTCCATATTATTTTACCAGACCGCCCGCTCCCGCCGCCTGTCGTAGAATGAGGAGTACCAGCGCCGGCTCCGCGGGCGCTGTTTCTCTTTTTCCATATGCTCCCTGAAAAGTTGATGGAAGGCCTTACCTTCGACGACGTTCTCCTCGTCCCCTCCCGGAGTTCGGTTCTGCCCGCTAATGCCGACACGCGGACCCACCTCACCAAGCGAATCCCACTCAATATCCCCATCCTCTCGGCGGCCATGGACACCGTCACCGAGTCCCACCTCGCCATCGCCCTCGCCCAGCAAGGCGGCATCGGCATCATCCATCGCAACATGACCATCGAGCGCCAGGTCGAAGAAGTCGACAAGGTCAAACGCTCGGAATCCGGCATGATCGTCGACCCCGTCACCATCCGCCCCGATCAGCTCATCACCGAAGCGCTCGACCTCATGAAGCGCTTCCGCATCTCCGGCGTCCCCGTCACCAAGCCCAACGGCGAACTCGTCGGCATCCTCACCAACCGCGACCTGCGCTTCGAAACCAACTTCAACCTGCCCGTCTCCACGCGCATGACGCAGGGCCGCGAAAATCTCATCACCGTCCCCGTCGGCACCACCCTCGAAGACGCCGAGCAAATTCTCCACAAGCACCGCGTCGAAAAACTCCTGGTCGTCGATGATGGCTACTTCCTCAAAGGCCTCATCACCGTCAAGGACATCCAGAAGAAGTTGAAGTACCCCAACGCCGCCAAGGACGCCCAAGGCCGCCTCCGCTGCGGCGCCGCCGTCGGCTCCACCAAGGACTACCTCGAACGCGCCGCCGAACTCGTCCGCCGCAAGGTCGACGTGCTCGCCATCGATTCCGCCCACGGCCATCACCAGGGCGTCCTCGACGCCGTCAAGGCCATCAAAATCCAGTTCCCCGACGTCGATCTGATCGCCGGCAACGTCGCGACATACGAAGGGGCCCGCGACCTCATCGAACTCGGTGTCGACGGCATCAAAGTCGGCATCGGCCCCGGATCCATCTGCACCACCCGCGTCGTCTCCGGCGCCGGAGTCCCCCAGATCACCGCCATCACCGAAGCCGCCCGCGCCTGCCGCGAATTCGGCATCCCGCTCATCTCCGACGGCGGCATCAAGTACTCCGGCGACGTGTCGAAGGCCATCGCCGCCGGCGCCGATAGCGTCATGATCGGCAGCCTCCTCGCCGGCGTGGACGAAAGTCCCGGTGAAACGATTCTCTTCCAGGGCCGCACGTTCAAGAGCTACCGTGGTATGGGTTCCTTGGGCGCCATGACCGCCGCCTCCCAGGACCGCTACGGCGACCAGGGTGCGGGCAAACTGGTCCCCGAAGGCATCGAAGGCCGCGTCCCCTACAAAGGGCCCCTCTCTGAACTGGTGTTCCAGCTCGTCGGCGGCCTGAAAGCAGGCATGGGCTACACCGGCTGCGGGACCATCCCGGACCTCCAAGCCAACTCCAAGTTCCTGAAGATCAGCCCCGCCGGCTTGCGCGAAAGTCACGTCCACGACGTGATCATCACCAAGGAAGCCCCCAACTACCGAGTCGAGTAACGAAGAGGAAGCGTGGAGCCCAGGACTTTCTCCTACACGCCCGCCTCCGCCCACCGCGCCGCGCTTGCCTTCGCGAAGCGAATGATACCGCCATTCGCCATTATATGCGTCGCGATGACCATCATCAGCTGGCAGCGGAGTGCGGACAAACCGCTTTTTGTCCGGATTGTGCGCGCTGCAAACCCTGTGATCATCGTAGCCGCAATAGGACTGAGCAGTTTTTTTGCAAGTAGAGGTACGTTCTCCTCATCCAAGTACATCTGTACGCCTGACGCCCTGACCCACGCCACCCAGTGGAACGAGTACACCATTGAGCGTACCCAAGTAGGTAGCCTCGACGTATCGACTTCTTCTCTTACCCTCCAGCCCGTCCGCGGCAATGCCATCAGAGTACCGAAGGAACTCGATGACTACCCCGAGCTCCTCGAAATCCTCCGAAGCTGGAACCCGCCAAAGGTCATCTATCGCGACGCTGATCTGCGCCGCTTGGCCCTCACTTACATCCCTCCTACCCTCGGTATCGCCTTACTCTACTACCTCCTCCACTGAATCCGTCCACACACATTGTGCTAACCTGCAAATCGTGAATTTGAACATAAGTACGGATCTCAATCCAACACCAGGTCCGGACCGCATCCCCGCTCCGCCAGAGTTACACTGGCTCGCCGTCCTCGGGCTCACCATAGTTACCTTCGGCCTTTTCTTATACATCTGGTGCATTGTGTTGGGAGTTTGGGCGAATAAGGCGCAGCGTTCCCCAGTTACACTACTGCTGTACTTGGCTGGCATCATTCTGCTGATTGCAGAGGTTGCCTACACTGCGGGAGCAACAGCTGGCTCATTCGAAAGCAGTATGGGCTCGCTCATCCGACTGGCAGGAGCAGCGCCCTTGATCTTTGCCAACTTCCGTGTAAAGGATCTGATCATCGACTACAGCACTTCCGTCGCAGGCCCTTGGGTCAGCCTCAATGGCGTGTTCGTATTCTTGTTCGGGCCGATTTACCTGCCGTTCAAAATTACCGAGGTCCGCTCATACCTCAAGGAAGCCGCCACCCACCGCCTCTAAATTCGTGTCACACACAATTTAATTCCGCACCCGCCACCTCCGCACCTCCCGCGCCGACACCGAACAAACCACGCCACCCGCCTCCCACACTCCCACCACCGCCCGCCCCCTCACCCGCACAAACGAACCAGCT
>CAMATG010000742.1 GCA_945860645.1 Candidatus Sulfopaludibacter sp. SbA3
GCTCACGATGGCTCCTTGGTGCCTTCAATTGGGTTGGTTGTGACAACCTTTTTGAGTGTGAGCCGCTTGGACTCCTCCGCCGGGATTCTGTTCAGTGTTTTCGGGGATGCTCGGGCGGGGCTACCGCGGAGCGGTTTCGTTCATTGGCGCTTCCCAGGCATACAACTTCCTCTAAAACACCACCTAACCCCCTTCCTTTCAACACCTTACGCCACGCCACTCAAACTGTATCCACAAAAAGCCTTAGACAGAAATCTTTTTCACCTAGTGTCTAAAGCTATCTACCTAGTCTCCCGATAGAACTCTTGAGGACGGAGCCCCACAGATGAGCGACATGACTTTCCCCCAACCGAATGCCGAAAACGTAGAACTCGCGGCGGCAAACCGGCGTTTAACCACCGCGATCCTGGGCATGACACTGCTCATGGGCTTGATCGCCTGTCTCAGCTACCTGGCAGGTCGCACGGTCACCCACATCAAGAACGAGGAAGCATCCGCCGGACGCCAGCAGTCCGCCTCGACCCCGGTTGTCGTTAACCCCGTACAAAAGCCTTCTCCCTTGGTCGCCGTTGTTCCCAGCACCCCCGTGGCAACGCCGCTGGCCCCGGCAGCCATCCCCACGGGCAGCTACCTCCAGGTTGGGCTGATGAATCCCGCCGTGGATCGGTCCATGGAAGCCCGCTTAACCCAGCTCGGCTACAAGGTAAAGCTCCTGCCCATGGAGAACTCCACCGTCTCCCGCGTCCTGGTCGGCCCGATGGCCTCCGCCGCCGAGGAGAAGGAAATCAGCCTGAAGCTCCAGACCGATGGATACCAGTTCTTCCCGCGCCGATTCTAGGGCAAATGCCCCCGGACCGGCAAAGCGCGTAAGGTATCTCTCCCAATTGTTTGACGATTCGAATTGCTCTACAATCGGCATTGTCTTTTTTCGAATGTAGCGAACAATCCTAACGGAGATAACCAAATGACGCGGCTGCTTTTCTTTTCCCTGGCGCTGACATCGGTTTTCTTTTCATCGCCTCTGGAAGCCTCCAAGCGCAAGCTTGTCTCCGACACGGACAACACCGAAGGCGCATTAATTCGATACTTTATCAGCGTCCCGCCACCGCCGGATAAGGCCGGATTAATGGAGTCTTTTGCCACTCAATACCCGCAGCACGTCTCAACGACGTGGGTGCTGGGCGAATTGCAGGCACTCTACATCCAAGCGGGCAAGTTCGACCAGGCGATCGCCGCCGGTGACAGAATTCTCGCCGTCGATCCCGACGATCTGGTCATCGCCCAGGAGAACTTGAGAGCCGCCGAGGCAACCAAGGACCCCGCAAAAATCCGCCGAGCCGCCAACGTGGCGCTCACCGCCGCCGCCCGCCTCCACGCCTCCCCGCAGGAAGACGCCTCGTTCGTGAAACAGGTGGCCACCTACGCCGAATATACGCTCTACAACGTGGCCAGCAACGCCACCCCGACCGACCGCCGAACAGAATGGCTGGAGGAGTTCGCCCGCGAACACCCCCGGTCGCCCTACACCCCCCGCATCCGGCCGGACCTGTTCGCCGCCTACCAACACGCCGGCCATCATACCCGCGCGCTGCAGCTCGCCGAAGAAGACCTAAGAGCCGGCACCAACAACGCCGACATGCTGCTCTACGCCGCCACCAGGGCCTACGAGAAACGCGACAAGACGAAGGTCACCCTCTACGCCAAACGCCTCCTGGAGACGCTCCCAGCCACCCCGGCGCCGCAAGGGATCACCGATGCCGACTGGTCACGGAACAAACAGCTCAAATTAGGCATCGCCCGCTGGATGCTCGGCGTCCTCGCCAGCCAGGAACAGCGCTGGCCCGATGCCGACCTGCACCTCCGCGCCGCACTGCCCCTCGTCGGCCAGAACAAAGACATCCACGCCGAAACGCTCTACCACCTCGGCATCGTCAACCTCAAACTCGGCGAAGCCCGCCAGGACACCAAACGCCTCGCCGACGCCGTCCGCTTCAATCAACTCTGCGCCGGCATCCCCGGCACCTTCCAAAGCCAGGCAAAGCAAAACGCCGCCTCCATCCGCAGCCAGTACCATCTCCAATAGACCGCCAACGGCGTTAGTATTTGAACATGCTTCCGCTGATTCGCGATCTCGTGCAGCATCAGGCGTGGGCCGACGCCTCCCTGCTCCAATCCATCCACGCCCACCGCGTCGCCCGGCATGACGCCATTCTGCTCGACAACCTCCGCCACATCGTCGGCGTCCACCGCTACTTCCTGTCGCTCTTCCAGCAAACCCCGTTCAATCAGCAGCAGGCCTTCGCCCCCGGCGCCACCCTCGCCGAACTCGAAGAACACTTTCGCCATGCGCACCGGGAGCAACTTGAATTCGTCAAAGGCCTCACCGAATCCGCGCTACCCCGCCCCATGCCCATGCCGTCCATCGAAGGCCAGGACCCAACCCTCGCCCAAGCCCTGCTCCAGGTGGTCATGCACAGCCAGAACCATCGCGGACAATGTCTTACCCGGCTGCGGGAACTGGGCGGAACGCCGCCCACGCTCGATTTTGTCGTCTGGGTGAAAAACCAGCCCAGCGCCTAGTGCGCGCCCGCGCCTTCGCCCAGCGGCTTCGCCGGCTTTACGGCGGGCGAGATCTGCGTCAGCATCTGCTCTTTCCGCATGATCAACGTGGAGGTATTGTAGCTGGCCGTCTCAAAACCGTGGCCATGCGTAATCGCGTCCGTCGGGCACGCCTCCACGCAGAAGCCGCAGAAAATGCACCGGCTGTAGTCGATGTTATAAATCTCGGCGTAGCGTTCGCCGCCACTCATGCGCTTGGTTTCCGTGTTCTCGGCGGCCTCAATGTAGATACACGCCGCCGGGCAGGCCGCCGCGCAAAGGAAGCACGCCACGCACTTTTCCAACCCGCTCTCGTCCCGTTGCAGCACGTGCGTGCCGCGGAACCGCTCCTGGAAGATCGCCGGCGCCGCCGGGTAGTCTTCGGTAATCGTTGGCGCCATCATTTCTTTGAATGTGACGCTCAAACCCTTCACGATCGCTGCCGTATTGCCGAGCACTTCCGAAATCTTGGATGCCATTCGTTCTCCAGTGTATCGCGACTCCGGCCCGGAGTCAGTTCCGTGATCCTCAACCAGGCTTATAAATCGGCACGCGATCGCCCGCGTCAAACAGATTTATCGCCCATCGCGCCGCCAACGCCTCCAAATCGGGCTTGGCGAACCCTTCGCTCTTCCATCCGATCCGCCCGTCCGGCTCCACCAGAAACAGCGCCGGAACGTACTCCAACCCGTAGGCGCTGCTCACCGCGTACCCATCCGCTTTGGGATCGGAAACAGTCTCAAACCGCACCCCGAACGCCTCGTTGAACTCCGCCGTCCCCGCCGCATCGTCCTGCGAAATACCAACCACCCGCGGCCCGCCCCGGTCTATCAAACGCTGCAAAAACGGAAACGTCAACTGGCACGTCGGACACGTTATCTTGAAAAACGCCAACAGCACCGGGCCCGTCAGATTCTCCAATGAAATCGCGCCCAAACGAAACCCCGGCGCCACGCTGCCCACGGCCGCCATCCGCTACTCTCCGGCGCCCTTC
>CAMATG010000743.1 GCA_945860645.1 Candidatus Sulfopaludibacter sp. SbA3
AGGATGATCCAATCCGGGATGATCGACTGCGTGGTGGCCGGCGGGGCCGACGCGCCGCTGGCGCCGCTGATTGTCCGCGGGTTCCAGTTGATGCGGATCATGACACAACGGTGGAACGCCGAGCCGGAGCGGGGGTCGCGGCCGTTTTCGAAGGACCGGGACGGGTTTGTGCTGGCCGAGGGAGCCTGGTTTTTCGTATTGGAAGAGCGGGAGCGGGCGTTGGCGCGGGGCGCGCGGATTTATGGGGAGCTGGCGGGCTATGGCTCGACGTGTGAGGCCTATCACCGGGTGCGGCTGGAGGAATGCGGGGAGGAGCCGGCACGGTCGATCGGAATGGCGTTGGAGGAGGCGCGGATTGCGCCCGAAGCCGTGGGCTATTTGCAGTACCACGGGACGTCGACGGAGTTGAACGACCGGATTGAAACGGCGGCCATCAAGCTGGCGTTTGGAGCGCATGCGGCCAAACTGCCGGGGAGCGCGCTGAAGAGCCTTCTGGGGCATCCGCAGGGGGCGTGCGGGGCTGCCGGAGTGGCGGCGATCCTATTGGCCATGCGAGACGGCGTGGTGCATCCGACGATTAACCTGGAGGAGGCCGACCCGCTGTGCGATCTGGATTACGTCCCTAAAACAGCAAGGCCACTGCAGTTTGAGTATGCAGTGGCCAACTGTATTGCTTTCGGGAGCAAGAACGCCGCGCTTGTGGTGCGGCGTCCGGAGTAGCTACTCCTGCTTGTTTTCCGCTTCGGCTGCCGCTTCGGCCTGCAGCTCTTCGGCGCGGGCGTTTTCGGCCGCGTAGTAGTAGGAGTGATAGTAGGTGTACTTGGAGTAGAGTTCCCCGCGGCGGGCGCCGTTGACGCTGATGCCGAGTACGTTGTTTTCGCACAGTGACTGCATGGCGCGCGTCACCGAATCGATGGTGGTGGTGCCAATACGCACGACGAGGACGGTGCCGTGGCAGAGGGTGGACAGGAGATTGGCGTCGGCGGCGAACAGCAGGGGGGGCGTATCGAGAATGACCCAGTTGAACACGGTGGGGAGGATGTTGAAGAGGGTCTTCACCTCCTGCAGGTTCAGCAGTTCGAGGGGGTTCAGGACGGCCTCGCCGGCGGGCATGATGTAGAGGTTCGTGCCGGCGACTTTTTTGATGATCTGGTGCAACTCGGCCTTGCCCATCAGATAGTCGGTAATGCCGGGGCTACGATCCACCTGGAACATCGAGTGGACGATCGGACGGCGGAAATCGAAGTCAGCCAGGAGGGTGAGATTACCGGACAACTGGGCTTCGGCGAGAGCCAGGTTCACCGCGGTGAACGACTTGCCTTCGGCCGGGGAGGGCGAGGTGACGACGACGTTGTGAATGGGGCTGAGGCTCTGCAGATGGTTGAGCCGGGTGCGCAGGGAACGGAACTCTTCGGCCGGGGCCTCACTGGGACGCGTGGCGTCCAGCAGGTGGGCATCGGCGAGCGGTTGAAACGGGACCTCTTGGACGCGCGCAAGGACATCCTGCATGTTGACGCCGGCCGGGACCAACGCGGCGCCACGGGAGTACGATGGCGGCTGGCCCTGCGGGGGCGGCGGCACGTAGCCGCGGAAACCGGATGAAGTGGAGCTACCCGGGGGCGGGACGGGAGCGAGGACGCCTGCCTGCTCTGCCCGGCGCAACGCTTCGTGAACTTTACTCATGGATCTGGACCTCAGACAATCGAATCGACATTTTTATGTATTGGTGACCATGTAATAGGCGACCGAGCCGCCCATCACGACCACACCGAGGACGATGGCTGTTGACCAGCCCAGGAGACCAACTCGCTTCCGGCGCTTCACGACGATGTCCTCTTCGATCAAAGGAACGCAACCAAGTACGGTCAATTGCGTGTAGGCGCGAACGTCTTTCAAGTTCTTGAGCGTGGTGTCTTTCATCTCACGCACACCAACGGCGAAGAGGCCAAGCAGTAAACCAAGCATCGTGCCGGCGCCGATGATGACGGCCCGTTTCGGTTCCGCAGGAGTTACCGGCAGCGAAGCCTGATCGATCAGGTCGAGCGTTTCACCCTGTTTGTTGCGAATGATGGCCGTACCGCGAGCCGAGTCTTCCTGCTTCAACTTCAAGGTGTTGTAGGTGCCTTTGGCCTGTTCGTAATCACGATTCAACTGTGCGTAGGCCTGGCTGGAAAGCGGGGCGGCAGTAATGCGGCTCTGGTAGCCTTTGGCCTGCTGCCCGGTCCGTGTGATTTCGGTATTGAGGTCCTGCAGTTCAATGTTCTTCGCATTGATCATCGATTCGGCCTGTTTGATGTTGGCGTCGAGAGCCTGCATCTCCCGGGTGACAACCACCCGGCGAGGGGCCTTCGACCTGTCGTTCTGAGCAGCTTTCCGCACCTCTTCGGCCTGCGCTTCCTTTTCGTGACGAACCAAATCGTCGCGCTGGCGGCGGAGCATGACAAGATTCGCCTCTACGCGCCGCACATCGGGGTGAGTGCTCGTGTACATCTCGCGGAACTGAATCAGCGACTGCTCGGCGGCCGCAACTTCCCGTTCCTTCCGAATCAACTCTTCGTTCTTGGCCATGGCGCGGGCCGGATCCGCAGGCATGATGGAGGCCGCCTCGGTCGCCTTCGCCAGCTGCTCTCGCAGAATCCGGAGGTTGGATTCCATCAGCAACTTGTCCTGGTTCACCCGGCTGATCGAAGCATTCAGTTGCGTAATCCGCTGGTCGAGAGAGTTCATCGCCGCGAAGTTGATGTTCTGGTCCTCTTGCAGCGTGCCGGCGTGTTCAATCTTGAAGGAGGCCAGCTTCGATTCAATCTCATCCAAGCGCTGCTTGGCCTTCTCCACTTCCTGCGAAAAGAAGTCGGTGGTCGTTTGGCTCTGCGTAATCGTTTCCCGCTCATTTTCGTTGATCAGGCGGCTGACGATATCGCCGGTGACTTTCTGCGCGAGATAGCGGTTTTCGTAATGAAACGCAATCGGAAACGCGCCGACGCTCTTGGCGCCCTGCTGCAAATTCACGACGCCAATCTTGATATCCCGGTTCCGCATCTGCTCGACGACGTCCTGCATGGGCAGGCGGCGCCGCTCCCGCGGGTACAGATCGTGGGTTTGAATAATGTTGGTGAGCGTGCTGGTGGAAAGTACACCCTGCGCAATGGCGCTGATGCGCTCGGAAAGGACCTGATTGAGATTCGCCTGGACCAACCGGTCCGGCACCTGGGAGGAGGTGACGCGGATCAGAGCGGACGATACGTAGGTATCGGGCCAGAGAAAGGCAACAACCGTGGCGACAACAATCCCTGCCCACAGCGGACCGAAAATCCACGTTTTGTGGCGGCGGGCAATATCGACAAAATCTTCAAAATCCGGCGCACGGCGAGTGACTTCAAAACTATCTGTTGCTTGCATCCGATCCAACGCTCCTCAAAATCGTTACTACCCTATTCAACATTTCGGCTCAAACAGCGACTACTTCACAATAATGTGATCGCCGTTCTCCACAAGAATGTTCTGTTCCATCTTCTTCCCATTGATCACTTCCTCGTAATTGAACCGAAGAATCTTGGTTCCACGCAGGATCGTGACCT
>CAMATG010000744.1 GCA_945860645.1 Candidatus Sulfopaludibacter sp. SbA3
GAACGCCGAGGACGTCGAGACGCAGACGCAGTTGGTGCAGGATATGATCCGGGTGATTGAGGCGCAGCGGCTGGTTTCGCTGAAGGCGCTGGGCGATCTGGCGGCGCATCTGGAGGCGATCGGGAAAGGCGCGAAGCTGGATCCGGCGATTGCACAGCGGGTTTCCGGCCGGCTGTCGGAGATTCAGTTGCCGCGAGCCGGGCTGAGCGGCGTGGAAAAGAACGCGCTGATTTTCGGGTACTGGAGCGAGCGGCATATTGAAAACCAGCGGAAGCTGAACCTGCGGGCGCAGGTGGAAAAGGCCGGGGTGGACCCGGTGAAGCTCTCCGATGTAAAGGGGCTGTTGGCGCCGCTGTTGCGGGACACGCTGGTGGGGTTGAACTACGGCCACTATGCCCCGCCCGGTGCGCAGATTCTCTACACCAACCCGGTGTTCGTCCGCAGCCACGACTTCCTGGGGCTGCAGGGCGCGGCGCAGACGTGGAAGCAGACCGAAGTAGTTGGTTCCGGTTGGCCGGCGAGTTCCGGCGGCCGTCTGGTGGGTTCGTTGAACGGACTGCCTTACGCACTGGCCGAGGCGGAGCAGAACTTCCTGATTCCTAGCAAGGAGCAGGCTCTCATCTGGGGCGACCTGGTGCCGCAGATCGTGCAGAGTTCGAAGATTCAGCGGTTCTGGAATGTCTCCCCGGTGCAGATGCAGTGGGTGGCAATGCACCTGCGGCTGAGCGAATTGATGCTCGCCGAAGCGGTGATGGACGACGGGCTGCGCGACCGGGTGACGCGGACGCTGGGCCAGTTCGCCCCGCCGGCGCGGGCGCGGCAGGTGGGCGAGTGGCTGGCCGAGGGCCGGGTGAAAAAGGCGCTGGATAATGTGACGCCATCGGAGCTGTTCCTGCTGGCGCGGGAGATGCACGGCGCCCAGGCCGATGCCGGCGACGGGATGGCGCAGGAGATCCGGAAGATGGCCCAGGCGGCGCCCGCGGTGGCGAGCTACGGCGCGGTGTCGCGAGCCTTCGGCACGTCGAAGCCGACGCTGACGAACAGCTACAGCCCGGAGCTGCTGAACATCCGGACGTTCCCGACGTTGATGGGATATTCGAGCCGGATTATGGCGGAAAGCTGGGAATCCAGCCTGCTGTATTATGCGGCGATCGCCGATTCGGCGTACATGATGCCGTCGCAGTTGAACGTGGCGGTTCCGGAGTGGACGAAGAGTACCGTGGAGCGGATCTTCGCGACGCATTTGGAAGATTGGCCGGCGTTGCTGCGATCGATGCGGCAGGTGGGTGAAGAGGTTCGGGCGAAGGCGCACAAGTCGGCGATGGCGGCCGGCGGCGGCGAGTAGCGCACAAATGCGGCCGGCATTTCTGTACACTTTTCTACAATAGGCACGCGAGGGAGAGACGAGTGACATCGAGACGAAAAGTATTCGGCATGGGCGCCGCGGCGATGTTGGCGGGGCGTAGCGCCTTGGCGCAGGAGACCAGCCGGCCCACCTTCCGGGTGAAGGTCGACATGGTGGTTCTGGGCTTCACAGTAACCGATAGCAAGGGCAAGTACGTGAACGGGCTGAAGCCGTCCGACTTCCGGATTATGGAAGACGGCATTTCGCAGAAGCTGAACACGTTTGCCGAAGGCAACAAGCCGGTGATGCAGATTCTGGACGACGGAACGATGCGGCCACTGGCGCAACAACCGCCGAAGGAAGACGCCAAAACGGGGCCGGACGTGCGGTCGGACGCCTTCGTGGGGACTAACGTCTTCGTGCTCTTCGACACGAGCAACTACATGTATCGCGGGTTCGTGTACGCCTCCGACGCCATTGCTGACTTCGTGCGCGGCCTGGACCGGGCCGACTCGGTGGCCGTCTACACGTTCAGCCGCAACCTCACGCGCGCGGCGGACCTGACCAAGGACCGCAACGAGGCGATTCTGGGGCTGCGCAAAGCGGTGGCCGGGGACGACTCGGCGCTGTACAACACACTGCTGCTGACGCTGCGCGACGCCGCCAAGGTGCCCGGGCGCAAAGTGGTGATCGTCTTTTCCAACGGACCGGACAACGCCAGCATGGTGGCCCCGGACGACGTGCGCGCCGTGGCGGAAGACGAGGGGATTCCGATCTACGTGATTTCGACGGCGGAAGCGAGCAAGGACGCCATTTCGAGCGGCGTATTCAAACGGCTGGCGACGCGGACGGGCGGCAAGGCATATTTCGCAAAGACGTGGCAGAAACAGGTGGAGGCGTTCGAATCGATCCGCGAGGATCTGGGTAACTCCTACACGGTGACCTACTATCCGCAAACGAACCCGAACGAAGGGTTCCGGAAGATCGCCGTGGAGATCGTGGGCGATGCGGGCAAGAAGTATCGCGTCCGGGCGCGCCCGGGATACCGGCCCAGCCGCGGGTTCTAGGTTTCGCGGCCGGCTGGGGCGTCCCGGTCGGCCATTTCCGTGATGGTCCGAATGAGTTGACCGGCTTCGAGCGGCTTGGTGAGATAACCGTCGGCGCCGGCTTCCAGGCATTTTTCGCGGTCGCCTTTCATGGCGTTGGCGGTGAGCATCAGGACCGGCGTGCGGCGGCCGGTGCCGCGTTCAAGGGCGCGAATGGCTTGGGTGGCCGCGAGTCCGTCCAACTCCGGCATTTGCACGTCCATAAGCACCAGATCGTAGTCCTGCTCGCGGAACGCCGAGATGCCTTGCAGCCCGTTGGCGGCGGTGACGACCTGATGCCCCTGCTTGCCAAGCAGGCGTTCAGCGAGCCGCTGGCTGACGGCGTTATCCTCCACCAGAAGCACTCGAAGGGCGCGGCTTGGCGTGCGCTCGGCGACCGGGGCGGTGGCACTTTCCTTCGTACCCTGCCGGAGGGCGACCGTGAAACGAATGGTGGTTCCCTTCCCCACTTCGCTCTCCGCCCAAATGCGTCCGCCCATGAGCGCGGCCAGCCGCTGGCAGATGGACAGGCCCAGTCCGGTGCCGCCGAAACGGCGAGTGGTTGAGCCATCGGCCTGACGGAATTGCTCAAAGACAATCGGGAGTTTGTCGGCCGGGATGCCGATTCCGGAATCGGCTACAGAGAACTGGATGAGCGGGAGTTCCGGAGTAGAGCCTTCGGCCGGGCTGACGTGGAGTTGAATAGAGCCTTGGGATGTGAACTTGAGGGCGTTACCGAGCAGGTTGCTGAGGATCTGGCGGAGGCGCGTCGGGTCACCGAGGAAGTCGTCGTCCAATGACTTGTCGACGTCAATCAGGAAGCGGAGTTCCTTTTCATGGATCACCGGGAGGAACGGGCGCGAGGACTCCTGGATGAGCTTGCGAAGGGAAAACGGAACCGATTCGATGTCCAGGCGACCGGCCTCGATCTTGGAGAAATCGAGAATATCGTTGAGGATCTGCAGCAAGCTATCGGCGGAAGAACGGGCCGTTTCCACGTAGTCGCGCTGTTCCGGGGTGAGGTCGGTGGCCAGCGCAAGCGCGGTCATGCCGATCACGCCGTTCATCGGCGTACGGATCTCGTGGCTCATGTTTGCCAGGAACTCGCTCTTGAGCCGGTTGGACTGGTGCGATTGCGC
>CAMATG010000745.1 GCA_945860645.1 Candidatus Sulfopaludibacter sp. SbA3
CAACGGGGGCGCAGAAGCGGGTGCTGGGCGAAATCGCCAAAGACATGGCGGAGCCGCATCCGATGAACCGGCTGGTGCAGGGCGACGTGGGGAGCGGGAAGACGCTCGTCGCGGCGGAGGCGGCGATCATCGCCATCGAGAACGGCTACCAGGTGGCGGTGCTGGCGCCGACCGAGATTCTGGCGATGCAGCACTACGCCTACTTCAAGAACCTGTTCGAGAAGCTGGGGTATGTGGTGGTGCCGCTGGCAGGGAGCTTCAAGGCCAAGGAGAAGGAGCGGATCCGCGGGTTTGTGGAGCAGGGGCTGGCGCATATCGTCGTTGGCACGCACGCCATTCTGGAGCAGGGGGTGCAGTTCCGGAATCTGGGGTTGGCGATTGTGGACGAGCAGCACCGGTTCGGGGTGATGCAGCGGTTGAAACTGATGGAGAAGGGCGCGGTGAAGCCGGACGTGCTGGTGATGACGGCGACGCCGATTCCGCGGACGCTGGCGTTGACGATGTATGGGGACCTGGACACGTCGGTGATCGATGAGTTGCCGCCGGGGCGGAAGCCGGTGACGACGAAGCATCTGCCGTCGTCGCGGATTGAGGAAGTGTGGAGCTTCGTGGCGCGGGAGATCGCCGACGGGCGGCAGGCGTATGTGGTCTATCCGGTGATTGAAGAGAGCGAGACGGCGGGGCTGAAGGCGGCCGAGAAGAGCTATCTGCACTTGCGGGATATCGTGTATCCGAACTACACGGTGGGGCTGTTGCATGGGAAGCTGCCGCAGGCCGATAAGGAAGCGGTGATGGCGGAGTTCAAGGCCGGGCGGGTGCATGTGCTGGTGGCGACGACGGTGGTGGAAGTGGGCGTGGATGTGCCGAACGCGACGGTGATGGTGATTGAGCAGGCGGAGCGGTTTGGGCTGGCGCAGTTGCACCAGTTGCGGGGGCGCGTGGGGCGCGGCGGGAACCAGAGTTATTGCGTGCTGGTGACCGAGAAGTTGAGCGAGACGGGGCGGGAGAGGATACGAACGATGACGGAATCAAACGACGGGTTTTATATTGCCGAGATGGACCTGCGGCTGCGGGGGCCGGGGGAGTTTTTCGGGACGAAGCAGAGCGGGATGCCATCGCTGCGGTTTGCCAATATCATTCGGGACCGGGAACTGTTGGAGACGGCGCGGGCGGAGGCGGTGTCGTTCATTCAGCATCCACCGGACGAGGACGCGCTGCGGCGGGCGGTGACCTATATTCGCGAGAACTGGCAGCGCCGTTACGGCCTGGTGCAGGTGGGCTGATGCGAGTCATTGCAGGGGAGTTTCGCAGCCGGATTTTGAAGAGCGTGACGGGGTGGAACGTACGGCCGACACCGGACCGGATGCGGGAGACGATGTTCAGCATTCTGGCTCCGGTGATTGAGGGCGCGGTGTTTGTGGACGCCTATGCGGGGAGCGGGTCGGTGGGAATTGAGGCGGTGAGCCGGGGAGCGTCGCGGGGGATTTTCATTGAACGGGCGCCGGATGCGTTGGCGGTGCTGCGGGCCAATATCGCGAGCCTGGGGATACAGGGGCGCGTGAGTGTGACGCGGGGGACGGCGGTGGGGGCGTTGCCGGGGTTTAAGGCCGATATTGTGTTTTTGGATCCGCCGTATACGGACCCGGAGGAGTATGGGTTGTCGATGGCTGTTGTGAAGGCGCCGCTAGTTATTGCCCAGCATGCGACGCGGGAGAGTTTGGCGGATTCGTATGGGAAGTTGGTGCGGTACCGGATGGTGAAGCAGGGGGAGAATACGTTGAGTTTTTACCGGGTGGAGTAGGGGGGATACGCTGAGGCCGTTTTTGAAACGCGGATTGCGGCCGAAGGGTATGATGGTTTTCGGAAACGGAGTTTTGTGGAGTTTCGAACCTTTTGGAATTCAAATCCTCAACCCCTATTTAAGGCCACCTACTTACCGAGGATCAGCAACAGTCTCGCACAGCATCTCGTGGTACTCAGCCGTAATTCGGCACTTACGGTTGTCACAATTCGTCACGTCGCAAACCGCGCCTTTTATGACACGGATATTTCGATTGCGGTGGGACTTTGCGAGTCAATGCTTTACCGACCAGATGCGCTCGCTAAGCTGCAAATCGCGAAGAAAGCTGAGCTTGAGGCCGATGTGGCGGGGCCACACTTTGACGTACTCTGCGGTGTGTTTTTCGAGTGGCTTTATGATCGATTACCTGTTCTGCTGCTCCTCAATCGGCCGGATGGGCGAAATCCGAACGAGCATGAAGTCGAGTACATTTCGCGGGACTGTTTTCTCGCTGGCCAAAAGGCGTTCGCTTCATTCGCGAACAACGAGCTCCAATTCCCAGGCGGGTATGGCACGATGATGAATTTGGCGAAACAGAGGCGCCCCGACAAAACAAAGTTGTCAGATGCAATCTACGACTCAACTTGGCTCGATTCTATATTCAAGCGACATTTTCCGGACCTGCTGTCTAACTCAAACCAATCCTTCTTTGCTGGGGAAGTTCTGAAACGGTGTTTCCCGATGTTCTACAACGACCTCCTCCATTACTATCGTCAGATGACTATAGATGCTTCAAATTTCGGATGGTGTCAGGGTCAGTCGATCGATGCCGAACTGTTTGCGGCAGATAGCAATCAGAACTCGAACAATACCGACTCGGCACCGGAGTGACTGAAATTATCGTTTGGAACTGAAGGCTGGCTCTTCGTCAATAAAGGAGGGCACAGTCACACCCTCATTTGCCGATCGTCGGCTGGCTACATGCCGCTGGCGCGGAGGAGGATTTCTTGGACCAGGAGGTTTTCTTCGTAGGTGACGCGGAGTTTGGCTTCGCCGCGAATGGCGGCGGCGAGCTCGATGAAGTCGTCGACGTATCGTTTGTAGGGCGGCATGGGGATCTGCTGGGAGCCGGCTTTGTAGGGGCCGGCGGGCTTGTCGAGATCGACGGTGACGGCGGGCGGTTCGATGGGGTTGACGATGATGGCGCCGTTGAAGCCGTGGATTTCGAAGGCCCGGTATTTGCCGGACTTGGGCTGCATGTTGGCGCCGTGGATGATGGCCATGGCGTGGGGGAATTCAAGGACGGCGGCGGTGTTGTCGGCCAGGGTGTCGTTGCCTTTGCCGTGCTTGTTGAGGAACGGCGTGACCTTGCGGGGGCGGCCGAGGAGGCGGACGACGGGGTCGAGGACGTGGCCGCCGAGTTCGAACATGTTGCCGCCTTTGAACTCGGCCCATTCGGGGCGGCGGGCGATATCGAGCTGGTTACCGATGCAGGCGCGGACGAGGTAGACGTCGCCGAGCCAGCCCTGGCGGGCGGCGTCGAGAGCGAGGTTGATGCCGGGGTGGTAGCGCCACATGTAGCCGATTTGGAGGAGGAGGTTTTTGCGCTGGGCGAGGGCGACGATTTTTTGGAAGTCCTTGAGGTTATCGGCGGGGGCCTTTTCGAGGTGGAGGTGCTTGCCGGCTTCGAGGACGGCGAGACCGTCGCGGGCGTGATCGCGGACGGCGGATTCGACGGCGATGACCTGGATGCCGGGGTGGGAGAGGAGGGCGGCGCGGG
>CAMATG010000746.1 GCA_945860645.1 Candidatus Sulfopaludibacter sp. SbA3
GTCGAAAAGCCCGACCCGTCCAAGGCCCCCAGCCGCTGGGCCGTCGCCGGCCGCTATGCCTTTTCGCCCATCATTTTCGATATGATCCGCCGCGTCCAACCCGACAAGCGCGGCGAAATCCAAATCACCGACGCCATCCAGCTCCTCTGCGAAGAAGGCAAGCGCGTCCTGGCCCTGAAGCTCCCCAAACAGGACAAGCGCTACGACATCGGCAACTTCCCCAGCTACTTCGAAACCTTCGTCGAATTCGCCCTCGCCGATCCCCTCTACGGCCCCGACCTCAAAAAACGCCTCCGCGAACTCCTCGCCGAGTAGCTACTTCGGCGGAGCAATCCGCCGCGCCGGAGCCATTGGCGGAACAATCCGCGCCACCCCGTCCACGGCCAATACAACATCGTTCGGAAGCAGCTTCTCATGCCGTACCCGGCGCCACCCCTTCGGCGTCTCAACGAAGAAATCCTTGAACAACGTGCCGCGCATCAGTCGATGTGTCGCGCCCTTCTCCCCGTACTCTCCGCTCGTGTCAACTCTCTGAATTTCATTCGGCATCATCCACCCCACAACGATCATCCGGTCCCCGCCCGCTCCGCCCAGATCACCTCCAGCCCCATCACCCGCCGGTCGCCGGGAATCGAAAGCATACTGCCCAACTCCCGATCCACATCACGGCGTGTCATCACCGTGCGGCCAAATCGATCCACGCTCACCCACTCCGGCGCGTCCATCCCATCGGCCAGTTTCTTCATATCCTCCAGCGTCTTCGCCTCCCGCAACGCCACAAGGTTCGCCAGATAAATGGACTTCACGGTAGAGAGAATCTCCGCGTCCTCTTTCGCCTGCTGCTGTCCGTACACCACTCCGCCAACTAGCACGGCCGTCGCAACGCACTGTCCGAACAACTCCAGCAGCCGCGAAAAACTCCGCGCTCGAACCGGAACCAGCTCCCGGTACATCAGTACATGAATCACGCAAGCCGACACAATCCCTGCAACCATCGGCGCCGCCGTGCGCCTCGCCAACCCGTGGAAGTGCTCCCTGGCCGCGCCGCAAACAAGGCCCAGCATCTCAGTCCCAACCAACCTCGCCCTCGCCAGCCCCGTCTCCGGGCCATCCAGAACCTCCCGCAAAATGCCACGCATCTCCTCGCCGAACTCCACGCGGTGTTCCCTCGGATACAACCGCAACAGCAATCCAAACACAATCCACATATCTCACCTGCCCCCCATCTTCAGCCGGCTCGCCGCGGACCGCGTCAGCGCTCTCATCCGGTTCAAGTCTCCAATCAGCCGCTCCCTCCCCGCCGGGTTGATCCGGTAGGTCTGCTTGTCCCGCGACGTGTCCTCCGCCTCATAGCGCTCAATCCACTCCGCTTCCAGCATCCGCCGCAACGCGCCGAACAACGTGCCCGTGCTCAGACGAACGCGCCCCCCGCTCAGCTCTTCAATATCTTTGATGAGCGCATACCCGTGGTTCGGCCGCTCCGCCAAACTGGTCAGGATCAGAAACACCGCCTCACTCAGGGGCTGCTGCTCGTCAACGACATGTCGCATGCCGACATATCATCACAGCCCGCCCTCGCCGTCAAGCAGAATCCGCCCATAATAAGAACCAGTGTCCGCGCGCCTCATCTACTTCCTCGTTTTCGCGTCCCTGGCGTCCGCCCAAACCGTCTATATTTACGCCCAGCGCGACACGCCCGCCAGCAAGTGGCTACCCATAACCATCGACGGCGCCCCCGCCGCCGAGCTTCGCCGCGGCACCTGTTTCGCACTCCAACTTCCCCCCGGCCGGCACTCCATCTCCACCCCATCCGGCGTTCCCCTCTCCATCGAACTAGCCCCAACAGAACCCGTCCACCTCCGCCTCGATTGGAACCACCACCTCAACCGCGCTCCCATCCCCGTGCTGAGCCGTGTCCCCCGCTCCCGCGCCGAACAGGAGATGATGTTCCTCAGCTACATCCCCGCCAACAAAATCCACTCCACCGCCGTGCCCAAATCCGACCCCCGCCCTCCCGCCCAACCCGCATTCCAAACCAGGCCACCGCAGTGACCCCCCGCCTCTTCTACCCCCTCCTCTTCGTCGCGGTCTTCCTCCTCCGCCTGGCCCAAACC
This sequence comes from Candidatus Sulfopaludibacter sp. SbA3, assembly GCA_945860645.1. Lineage (GTDB taxonomy): Bacteria > Acidobacteriota > Terriglobia > Bryobacterales > Bryobacteraceae. The sequence goes on from CAMATG010000746.1 coordinate 2,115, forward strand.
AACATCACCTGGGTCGAAGAAGGCTACCCCCTTGCCGCCGCCGCCGAAATGCTCCGCGGCAAAGCCCTCTACAACGAAATCTGGTTCGACAAACCCCCGCTCTTCCCCGCCTTCTACATGCTCTGGGGCGCCACCACCGGCATCCCCCTCCGCCTGGCCGGAGCCCTCTACGTCCTCCTCTCCGCCTGGTCCATCGGCCGCCTCGCCCGCTACCTCTGGTCGGAAACCGAGGAACGCCTCGCCGCCGCCCTCACCGCCTTCTTCCTAACCTTCGGCATCCCCGCCACCGTGATGGTCATCGGGCCCGACCTGATGCTGATCCCCATCCAAGCCGCCGCCGTCCTCGCCGCCTGGCGCGGCCAAGCCCTCGCCGCAGGCCTCATAACCGGAATCGGCATGCTCATCAACGGCAAGATGCTAATCTTCCTCCCCGCCGTCATCGTCCTCCGCCCCGCCTGGGCCGTTGGCTTCTTACTCCCCCAAGTCATCCTCCTCCCCGCCGCCCAAAACTACTACCAACAAGTCTGGGCCTGGGGCTCCCTCTACTCCCGCGATACGTTCCTCGCAAACCCAATCGCCGAAGGCCTCCAGCGCACCGCCAACTGGCTCGGTTTCCACAGCGCCATCGTCCTCGCCGCCGCCCTCGCCCTCAAAACCGAGCCCAACAAACGCCGCTGGCTAATCTGGCTAACCTGCGGACTCATCGCCGTCACCGCCGGCTTCCGCTTCGCCCCCCGCTACTACTTCCTGCTCATCCCGCCCGTGCTAATCCTGGCCGCCCGCGCCCTCCCCAAACAAAAACTGCTAGCCGCGCTCTTACTAATCCCCCTCATCCGCTTCGGCCCCCGCTACCTCGAACTGGCCGCCGACAACCTCCAAAACAAGCCCCACCAATGGCGCGACCTCGCCATGGAGCAAGACTCCCGCGCCGCCGCCAAACTCACCAGCGCCCCCGGCACAATCCTCGTCTGGGGCTACCGTCCCGAAATCTATCCCCTCTCCGGCCACCCGGCCGCCACGCGCTTCCTGGACTCCCAACCGCTCACCGGAGTCCTCGCCGACCGCCACCTCACCGACAGCCGCCCCACCGCTCCCGAGCTAGCCAAAGCCAACCGCGCCGAGCTAATCAAAACCCAGCCCGACTGGATCCTCGACGGCCTCGGCCCCTACAACCCCAAACTCGCCATCACCGAATACGAAGACCTCAAGCCCTGGCTAACCAACTACCACGAAGTCGCCCGCACCCCCGGCACCACCCTCTACAAAATTAGGGACAGTCACCGCAATTACCAAATAAATCCTACCCCTAAACCCTGATAGAATCTCCGCGAATGCTCGCCCGCGGACTCCTCGTCGCCTCCGCCCTCCTGTGCCCCGTCCTCGCGCAGTCGCTCGAACTACGCGCGCTCGAAATCCTCAACGCCAAATGCACCGGTTGC
>CAMATG010000747.1 GCA_945860645.1 Candidatus Sulfopaludibacter sp. SbA3
GAGATGCTGGACGAGGAGCGGCCGGAAGACAAGCTGGGGGTGATCGTGCATGAGCTGGTCCACCACTTTTACGACCGGGCGCCGCTGGCGCGGCACCGGGAGTTGATCGACGAGTTCCGGGCGCTCGCGCCGCCGTGGCGGATGGCGGCTTACTCCTACCTGAACGAGGCGGTGGCGACGGCGGCCGGGGTGTTGGTGGAGCGCCGCCTGCGGGGGGAGGCGGACTTCGCGGCGTGGGTGGCGAAGCCCGGAAATGTGTACGGGCAGCCATGGATCGCGGCGTTGGGGACAGCGGCCTATCCCTTGGTGGAGCGATGCCTGGGGGGCGGGTGCACGCTGTTTGCGGGCTTCGCGGGGCGTTACGTCGGGGCGGCGGAGGCCACGCTGGGGAGCCGGACTGGGCACGGCCACTTCCGGCTGGCGAGCCGGGTGCTGGTGTTTGGGAGCGCCTCGCTGCGGGGAGCGTCGCGGCTGTTCCGTGAGCGAGTGCCATCAATCATGCACGCGACCGGCTTCGAGCAGCTGGCGCGGTTCCCGGAGGTGCCGGTGGTGCTATTAGCTCTGGAGGGCGAGCAGGCCGGGCTGCTGCAACGCATCGGGCCGGGGCGGGACGTGACGGTGATCGTCGGCCCGACGGCGGTGGACGTGGAGAAGGCCGTGGCGCGGTTCGCGCTGTTGGGCTACTAAGTTTAGTTGCCGACTTCTTTGCTGGAGACGGTGGCCGGTTCAGGGCCCCAGTTTTCGCGGATGACCATGGATTGGTCCGAGAAGAAGCTGCGGCGGCCGGAGCTGTTGTAGGTCTCAGGGACCACGGTCAGCGTATAGCCGCCGGGCGTGCCTTGCATCTGGAAGAGGTAGCCGGACTTCTTGCCCTTGGAGAGTTCGCCGGGGATGAGATCGGCCGCGGCGGGGCCGGGCTGGCCGCTGGGGGGGGGGCCAAGCTCCTGGAGCGTGACGGCGTATTTGCCGAACTGGCTCTGGTACTGCGCCTGGGTCGTGTGCAACGTACCGACCATGCGAAGGGCCGATAGCTCATTGGCCTGCATGCGGGCGTTGTTGTACTTCGGCACCGCGATGGCCAGGATGATGAAGATGATCGCCACGACGATCATCAGCTCCATCAAGGTGAAGCCGCGGCGGGTAATCTGACGGTTGACACGAAACTTGGACGCAATCATAGCTAGTCGTTCTCTATTCTAGTTGACGCGGCCGGGTGCGCGGGCGTTGAGGGTTTTTCTACTGCACGACGCCGGTCTGGTCCGAGGTGAAGGTGCGCGTGCCGGTGCTGCCTGGTTTTTCCGGAGTGGCGACGATTTGGTAGCCCTCTGGCGTTCCTTGGACGACGAAGCGATAGCCTGAATGGGCACCCGCGGCGAGCTTTGGCGGGATCAGTTTGTTCAACTGATCGAGCGACACGGCGAAGTTGCCGGTCTGGCTTTGGAACTGCATCTGGGCGGTGTGGATGGTCCCGATCATTTTCTGCACCATCGTTTCGTTGGCATGGATGCGGGCGGCGGCCAGATTCGGTATGGCTACCGTGAGGATGACCAGGATGACGGCGATCACGATCATGAGTTCCATGAGGGTGAAGCCTCGACGGTTGCGTTTGGACATATAGCTTGCTCCCTTCGTTAGGAGTGACGGCCATCGGGCGTCGAGCGTGGAGCGGGGCCGGCGACTTTCTTGCGCTGGCTGATCGGACCTCGGCGATGTCATGGCCGCCGAAACCAAAGAGCCGTTTGACGCCGTTCAGATGGGGCCGTGGTAATGATTGCGCAACGAGGGTTCCGTGGAAGACGTGCCAACCGGGACACCCTTGCGGAGGCCGGTGGTCATGGAGGGTTGCGTTGGTCCGTGTTATCCCTGGTAGCGAATGGACGGCCAAAAGACACTTCCCGGGGGGCGTCTTCACACGTCGCGACCTGGCCGAGGCCTGGATCGACAAGAACCGTCTAACCGGGGCCCTAACGCTCTATCCGGTTGACATCGGTGCATATGAATGGGCGATTCAGAGGGGGCTTTTCCGGCCGTCAATGCCGCACCAGACGGAGCCGGAGTTCATTGCCGTATTGCCGGGCGTCCGCGTCAGCGCTGGGCGGCGGACATGCGGCGCCATTCGTGGGTGGAGCCTACGTTGGGGTTGACGCCGGGATCGTCGCTGCCGAGATAGTTGCCTTGGGCGTCGCGCCAGTAGTATTTGTACGTCGTTGGCAGCTGGACGGGGGCGGAGTCGCCGAAGGGGTTTTTGTAGGTCTGGACGGCGCCGAGATTTTCGCGGAATTGGTGGTTACGGTCGTCCACGGATTTGTTGCGGGCGTCGGTGACTTGTTGCCAGTTGCGCTGGGACCAGTCGCGGTATTGGCGGGCGGCTTCGGCGTATTCGGTGGAGTTTTTTAGATTTTGGGCCATGATGCCGCGGCGGCCGAAGGCGGCGCCGTTGGTGGCCGAGATCTGCTCGGACACGGCGGGGAGCCAAGTGGCGTAGCCTTCCCATTGGCGGGCTTCGGAGAGGGCCGCGGTCATGGCCATTACCGCGCTGTCGTAGGCCGGGTAGATGTGACACTTGGCCACGCCGCGGCAGGGCACGCCGCCGATGGAGTAGCTGACGGCGAACTCGACGGCCTGCGTGAAGCCGGGGATGGGACGGGTGGGACGGCCCTGGCTGAGTTGCAGGTTTTGGGGCTGAAGCGCCATCAGCTTTTCGTAGACGAAGCGGGCGGGCGGGTAGTTGATGGGGAAACCGGAGTTGCCCACCATGACCGTCAACGCCTTGCTATCCGGGGCGAGGAGGGTGAGGGCGTACTGGCCGTCCTCCCCGACGCGCCAACCGGGCGGCATGGCGTAGGAGAAGAACTGGCTGTTGCGGATGCCGAGGGAGGCGGTTGTGATGGGTTTGACGGGGAAGAGTTTCTGGGCCGGGAGGACGGTTGTCGCGGCGGCGGCGAGGAAGATGCGGCGGGTGGGAGTCATCACCTCTATTGGCGGGATTTGGGGAGAAAGCGCGTCAGAGAGAGAGAGGAGGTAATTGACCAGGTCGCGCTCTTCTTCGGGCTGGGAATGGATGTTCAGGCGCTGGTAGCTGTCGATAAGGTCTTCGACCGTGGCGGCGGAGCCGTTGGTGAAATAGAGAGCCCGGGCAGCGCGGCCGTTGTTGCAGGTTATGCGGAAGAGGGGGAGGCCGGGAGTTTCGGGTTGGGGGAGGCGGGCCCAGCGGGCGGTGCCGGGTTGGTGGCAGTTGGCGCAGCGATTCTTGAAGAGTTCTCGGCCGCGGTGGACGGAGGCGCGGAAGGCACCGGTGGTGCCGGGCTCGGGTTGATGGAATTGCGCGGTGAGGCCGCCGCGGTGGTCGGCCATGAGGACGGGGCCGTTGGGGCCGGGGGTGAGGGTGGCCAGGTTGGCGGAGATCTGGCGGGGGGCGGCCTTGCAGGTGGTGGGGTCGTTGAGGACTTCGATGCGGAAGTCCGGGGTGACGTCTTTGGGGGGCCAGGGGAGGGAGACGCGGAAGAGGCCGCGGTCGAGCAGGAGCGAATGGGAGGCGCGCTGGGACTGGG
>CAMATG010000748.1 GCA_945860645.1 Candidatus Sulfopaludibacter sp. SbA3
TGAGTGAGAAAGACCGGCGCACAGTTGGCACGGGCAATGCGCATGCGATTTTGAACGGCGTGGATTTGGCGCGGTTCGTGCCTTCGGAGGAAGAGCCGGAGGCGAATCGGATCCTGTTCATTGGCTCGTTTGCGCATTTGCCGAACGTGATGGCGCTTGAGTTTTTTCTGCGGGAAGCGTGGCCGGCGATTGCGGATAAGGCGCGGCTGCATGTGATTGCGGGGCAGCGGCACGAGTATTATCTGGACCGGTATGCGGGGCGGGTGCAGCTGGATTTGAGCCATCCGCATATTCAGTGCGATGGATTCGTGAGTGACGTTCGGGCGGCGTATAATCGGGCGGCGGTGATCATTGCGCCGTTGGTGGCGAGTGCGGGGACGAATATCAAGATTATGGAGGCGATGGCGATGCGGAAGGCCATCGTGACGACGCCGGCGGGGATCAACGGATTGGACCTGACGGACGGGCGGGAAGTGCTGGTGGCGAGTACAGGCGCGGAGATGGCCGAGGCGATCGCGCGTCTGATCGATGACCCTGAAGAGCGCAAGGCGCTGGAGGGGCGGGCGCGGGAGGCGGCGGTGGAGCATTACGGGTGGGACCGGATTGGAATGGTGCAGGCGGAGCTATACCGCACGCTGGGCGCCGCAGAAAAGTTACACTGAAGGAGCAAATTTATGCCGAAACCCTTGTCTGATATCGGGCTGGTGGGGCTGGCCGTCATGGGCCAAAACCTCGCTCTTAACATCGCCGACCACGGCTTCCAGATTTCTGTTTATAACCGGACCACGGAGACGATGGAGAAGTTCGTCGCCGAGAATCCGAACACGCCGGGCGGCGTGGTGGGCGCGAAGTCGCTCGAGGAGTTTGTGCAGTCGCTGTCGCGGCCGCGCAAGGTGATCATCCTGGTGAAGGCCGGCGGTCCGACGGACGCGGTGATCAACAGTCTGTTGCCGTTGCTGGAAGCCGGCGACATTGTCATCGACGGCGGCAACGCGCTGTGGACGGACACGATCCGGCGCGAAAAAGATCTGGCGGCCAAGGGCTTCCGGTTCGTCGGCTCCGGTGTGAGCGGCGGCGAAGAGGGCGCGCGGTTCGGCCCGTCGTTGATGCCGGGCGGCGACCCGTCGTCGTACGAAGAGATCAAGGCCATCTGGCAGGCGATCGCGGCCAAGGTGGACGCGGTGACGGGCAAGCCGTTGATGGGCGCCACGCCGGGCAATCCGGTGGTGGGCGGGGTTCCCTGCACCACGCACATCGGGCCGAACGGCGCGGGCCACTACGTGAAGATGGTGCACAACGCCATTGAATACGGCGATATGCAGATGATCTGCGAATCGTACGATATTTTGCGCAAGCTGGGCGGGTTCACGCCGGCCGAACTGAGCGAGATTTTTGGCACCTGGAACAAGGGCAAGCTGGACTCGTTCCTGATTGAAATCACCACCGATATTCTGCAGCAGAAGGACCCGGAGACGGGCGCGCCGTTTGTGGACATCGTGCTCGATGCCGCGGGCCAGAAGGGCACGGGCAAGTGGACGAGCGTGAACGCGCTCGACATGGGCGTGCCGGCGCCGACGGTGGCGGAAGCCGTGTTTGCGCGCTGCTTGAGCGCGGTGAAGGAAGAGCGCGTGGCGGCGTCGAAGCAGTTGACGGGGCCGGCAGTGACGTTGTCAGCCGACAAGGCGCAGCTGGTGCAGGCGGTGCATGACGCGTTGTATTGCTCGAAGATCTGCTCGTATGCGCAGGGCTTCCAACTGATGAGCGCGGCGCAGATTGAGTACAAGTGGTCGCTCGACTTCGGCGATATCGCCAAGATCTGGCGCGGCGGCTGCATCATCCGCGCGGCGTTCCTGCAGAAGATTACCGAAGCGTACACGTTGAATCCGTCGCTGGCGAATCTGTTGCTGGATCCATTCTTCAAGGCCGAGATCGACGCCGCGCAGGCCAACTGGCGGCAGGTGATCGCGCTGGCGGCGACGAACGGGATTCCGGCGCCGACGTTCTATTCGGCGCTCTCCTACTACGATGGCTATCGCGCGGCGACGGTGCCGGCGAACCTGCTGCAGGCGCAGCGTGACTACTTCGGCGCGCACACCTACGAGCGTACCGATAAGCCGCGCGGCGAAGCGTACCACTTGGATTGGCCCGAGCCGGGCCGTCCGCAATCGAAGGTATAGCTCTGGTGGTCGACGGACTACTCAGCAAATACCGCGAAGAGCTCACCGGGCGCGTGCTGCCGTTTTGGCTGCGGCACGCGCTCGACCGCAAGAACGGCGGGTATTACAACTGCCTGGACGCGGCTGGTGAGGTCTACGACACGCGGAAGCATGTGTGGATGCAGGGCCGGGGGGCGTGGATGTTCGCCCGGCTCTACAACACGTTCGATCCGCGGCCGGAGTACAAAGAGGCGGCTTCAGTCATCTTTGGTTTTATCGAAGAACACGCGCGGAAGAACGAGCCGCGGTGCTGGCATACGTTGACCGAAGACGGCAAGCCGGTGTTCTTTCAGCGCAAGCCGTACACGGCGTTTTTCGTGGCGCTGGCGATGGTGGAGTATTCGAAGATTTCGAAGGACGCCTCGCACCTGGCCGAGGCGATTGATTTGTTTTGGCGGATGGAAGAGTGGCTGCGGAAGCCGGAGTTATTGGGCCGGCCGTCGGTGGGTGGCGGCGTTGGCTACACGCAGTTGGCCGATTTGTACGTGCTGGGATGGCTGGCGTTTGAACTGGACCAGGTGCACGAGGACGCGCGCTACGCGCAGGTGATTCAGCGTTGCCTGCAGCGGCTGATGGCGCATTTCCATCCGGAGCATAAGCTGCTGATGGAGAACGCGGCGCTGGGCGACGTGAAGCAGTTCCGGCAGTTTCCGGAGGGGCGGCTGATCTGCACGGGCAGTTCGCTGGAGGTGTGCTGGCTGTTCCTGCACATGTTGAAGAAGTATCCGAACGCGACGACGGAGCAGATGCTGCTCGAATCGATTCTAGGCGCGTTGGAGTATGGCTGGGACAAAGAGTTCGGCGGGCTGACGTATTTTCAGGATTTGAACGGGCGGCCGCCGGTGGCGCTGGAATCGAACATGAAGTTGTGGTGGAGCCACACCGAGGGAATTTACGCGGCGGCGTTGGGGTACAAGCAGACGGGCGACGAGCGGTACTTGGAATGGTGGCGGAAGGTGGACGAGTATTCGTTCCGCGTGTTTGCCGACGGGCAGCACGGGGAGTGGTTCGGGTATTGTGATCGGCGGGGGAACGTGGCGACGGCGATGAAGGGCGGCCCGTACAAGGGCATCTTCCACGTGCCGCGGGCGCTGCTGTTTACGCTGCAGGCATATTCGTAGCCATCGCGTCGCGGAAGGCGGAGAGGGCAGGCAGCAGGGTTTCCGGCGGGAATTCGCGGCGGGTAATCCAGTCGAAGTACAGGCAGCCGCGGACCTTGCGGCCTTCGCAGACCGGCAGGAGGAAGTAGACGAGCGGGCTGAGCCGTTCGGCGAGCGGGGTGGCGCGGAAGCGGTCGTCCTTGGAGAAATCGATCCAGACGTCCTGGCGTTGTC
>CAMATG010000749.1 GCA_945860645.1 Candidatus Sulfopaludibacter sp. SbA3
GATCGATCACCACGCCGAGGGCTTCGAGCACGTCGGCGCTGCCGCACATCGAGCTGGCGGAGCGGTTGCCGTGTTTCGCTACTTTGACGCCGGCGCCGGCGACGACGAAGGCGCTGACGGTGGAAATGTTAAACGTATTGGTCTCGTCGCCACCGGTGCCGCAGGTGTCGAGCGACGGGCCGGGGCCGGGGTCGACGAGGAGCATTTCGGCGCGCATGGCGCGGGCGAATCCGGTCAAAACATCGGCTGTGGCCTTGTGGGGCGGGAGGACGGCGAGGAAGGCGGCGAGCTGGACGGGGGAGACTTCACCGGACAAAATGAGGCGCATGGCGCGCTCGGCTTCATCGGAATGAAACGGTTTTTCGCGGATCCGGTCGTGAAGAATGGGCAAAAAGGATGAGTTGGGTTCCGGCACGGTGATAAACTGTGAGTTTACCGTATGAAAATCCACGAGTATCAAGGAAAGGCGATTCTGGCGCGCTACGGCGTGCCGGTGCCAAAAAGCATTGTCGCCTTTACCGTCCAAGAGGCCGAAGCCGCGGCTAAAGAACTCGGCGGCTTTGTTGTCGTAAAAGCCCAGATTCACGCTGGAGGCCGCGGAAAAGGCGGCGGTGTGAAGGTCTGCAAGACCGTTGAGGACGCAGTTGAGGCATCGAAAAAGATCCTCGGCATGCAACTCATCACGCACCAGACGGCGCCCGAGGGCCAGATGGTTCGGCGGCTGCTGATCGAGGAGGCGTTGCCGATTGAGAAAGAACTCTATCTCGGCATCACGCTCGATCGCGTGACGGGCAAGAACGTTTTCATGGCGTCGAGCGAAGGCGGCATGGAAATCGAGGAAGTGGCCCATCATACGCCTGAGAAGATTTTGAAGGAGACTATTGAGCCGGGCATCGGCCTGCAGGGTTTCCAGGCGCGGAATATGGCGTTCGGCATCGGCATTCCGGCCAAGAGCGTGAACGCGGCGGCGAAGGCGATGGTTGCTTTGGCGAAGGCCTACGAAGAGACCGACTCTTCGCTGGCTGAGATCAATCCGTTCATTCTGTTGAAAGACGGGCGCGTGATGGCGCTCGACGCCAAGATCAACATTGACGATAACGCGTTGTACCGGCATCCGGACTTCGTCGATTTGCGCGATGTGGACGAGGAAGACAAGTTGGAAGTGGAAGCTTCCAAGTTCTCCTTGAACTACATCAAGCTGGACGGCAACATTGCCTGCATGGTGAACGGCGCCGGGTTGGCGATGGCCACGATGGACATCATCAAGTGGGCGGGCGGCGAGCCGGCGAACTTCCTGGACGTGGGCGGCGGCGCGAACGAAGAACAGATCAAGAATGCGTTCCGGATTCTGCTCTCCGATAAGGCCGTGAAGGCTGTGTTGATCAACATCTTCGGCGGCATTCTGCGGTGCGATGTGCTGGCGACCGGTGTGGTGAACGCGGCGCGCGATCTGGGTATCTCGCTCCCCGTTGTGATCCGCATGGAAGGAACCAACGTGGAAGAGGGCAAGAAGATTATTGCCGAATCCGGGTTTAACTTCCAGGTTGCTGATGGCATGAAAGACGCGGCTGAGAAAGTTGTGAAGGCGGCACAATGAGCGTACTAGTTAATAAAGAAACTCGCCTGCTGGTGCAGGGTTACACGGGTGCGCAGGGCACCTTCCACGCGACGAACTCGATTAACTACGGGACGACCGTGGTTGGCGGTGTGACGCCGGGTAAGGGTGGCACGAAGCACCTGGACCGTCCGGTGTTCGACACCGTGGGCGCGGCTGTTCGCGAGACGGGCGCCAACGCCACCGTGATTTTCGTGCCGCCGCCGTTCGCGGCCGATGCGATTATGGAAGCCGCCGATGCGGGGATCGCCTTGATCGTTTGCATCACCGAAGGCATTCCGGTGCGGGACATGATCGCGGCGAAGCAGTTTTTGTCGACGCGCGGTTCGCGGCTGATCGGGCCGAACTGCCCGGGAATCATTACGCCCGGCGAGTGCCGGATTGGTATCATGCCGGGTCATATCCACTTACGTGGGCATGTGGGCGTAGTTAGCCGCTCGGGCACATTGACTTACGAGGCTGTGGGCCAGCTGACAAAGTTGGGCATTGGCCAGTCGACTTGTATCGGCATCGGCGGCGACCCGATTATCGGGACGACGCATTTGGACGCGATCAAGCTGTTCAACGAAGATCCGGACACGCACGCGATTGTGATGATTGGCGAAATTGGCGGCAATAACGAAGAGATTGCGGCGGCCTACATCAAGGACCACGTGAAGAAGCCGGTGGTTGGATTTATTGCCGGGCAGACGGCGCCTCCGGGGCGACGTATGGGCCACGCGGGCGCGATTGTGGCCGGCGGCAGCGGCAAGGCATCGGACAAGATGGCGGCTATGGAAGCCGCGGGCATTACGGTTTGCAGTACCCCGGCCGACCTCGGCCAGAAAATTCAAGAAAGACTTTCGAGCTAAAGAAATATGGCATTGGAACGTACATTTGCGATGATCAAGCCCGACGCGGTTTCGCGCGGGATCAGCGGCCAGATCATCTCCATGATCGAAGAGAACGGCTTCCGCATTGTGGCGATGAAGAAGCATCACATCACGGTGAAGGAAGCGGAAGGCTTTTATGGCGTGCACCGCGAACGGCCGTTTTTCGGCTCGTTGGTGAAGTTCATGACCGAGGGCCCGTCGATTCTTCTGGTGTTGGAGAAGGATTCGGCGATTGCGCAGTGGCGCGAACTGATGGGCGCGACCAATCCGGCGAACGCGGCGGAAGGGACTGTGCGCAAGCGGTTCGCCGAGTCGATTGAGCGGAATTGCTCGCACGGTTCGGATGCGGTGGAGACGGCGGCTGGGGAGACGGTTTATTACTTCTCGGCTTCGGAATTGCTGTAGTTTCTAGTTCGTGTGTTTGTGGGAACGGCGGCCTTCGGGCCGCCGTTTTTATCTTCCTGTAGATCTTTCTAGGGACTGAAGCGACAGCAGCGGGGGCATTGTGGCCGGGTTGACTCTTGACGGGGCCGCTTCGTTGAAATATGTACAAGTTAGATAAGGTGTAAGCCAACCTTTTTCAGGTATAAACATACCGCAAGATAGACAACCAATAGTAGCCATAGATAGGAGAATAGCCAGGCACACCCGGAAGCGATCTTCCTCGCGCTCGGTGTTGACTTGACGTCCGGCCGACTTCGATACAGGTGGATTTCTTTTGGAAACGCCTCAGACTCTAGCTTCTTCAGAATCTCAATCCACCAATTATTCCAACCGTGTCCCGACTTTAGCGCTCTGTGCCACCAGAAGCAAAGAAGGTTCCCCGCCAGTGACGTGACTAGCAGGATAGCGAGCCTTGTGTAGGTGACGCCCGTTAGGTCGGAGGGCGTTTCTCGAAACGTAAATCCCACCAGTAGTGTCCGGCTAGAAGTCCCATAGATTCAGTTGTTTGGCTGGGTCGTGTAGATGGGTTTGGGAGTTGGCTTCCTGAAGCGCCTGTAAAATGGACATTTTCTCGAATGGAGTGATGCTGAGGATCTGTAGGATTTGGTAGAGAG
>CAMATG010000750.1 GCA_945860645.1 Candidatus Sulfopaludibacter sp. SbA3
ACGCTTGGCGGAGGCGAACACTAGCGCTGCTCCTTGGTGGAGGCGAATTCGGCTTCCGGCTGGTGGGCGCGGGCTTCAACGGCGCGACGGGTGAGGCGCTGTTCGACGCGTTCGATGGTTACGTCGTATTCGATTTCATTGCGGGCGGCGATGGAGATGCGGCCGGTTTCTTCGCTGACGATGAGGGAGATGCAGTCCGTTTCTTCGGTGATGCCGATGCCGGCGCGGTGGCGGGTGCCGAGGAAGCGGAGGAGTTCCGGGTTCATGGTGAGGGGCAGGAAGCAGGCGGCGGCGGCGACGCGATCGCCCTGGATGATGACGGCGCCGTCGTGCATGGCTGAGCCGGGGTAGAAGATGGCGAGGAGGAGATCGCGCGAGACGTTGGCGTCGAGCGGGACGCCGCTTTCGACGAACGTGCGGAGGCCGACCTCGCGTTCGACAACGATGAGGGCGCCGATCTTCTGTTGGGCCAACTGCTGGATGGCGAGGAGGAGTTCTTCGACCGTTTCGCGGCGATGGAGGCGGCCGCCGAAACCGATGACGCGGCGCTGGCCGATGCGGGCGAGGAGCCGGCGGATTTCGCTTTGGAACATGACGATCATGCCAAAGGCGGTGTAGGGGGCGAGAGTGGCGAGGATGGTGCGGAGAAGTTCCAGCTTGGCGTAGACGCTGACGAGATAGACGAGGACGATGATGAGCAGGCCGGCGAGGATGGCGGCCGAGCGGCGGCCGCGGACGATGATGATGAATTGGTAGATGATGAACGCCGTGAGGACAATGTCCAGAGCCGCCGACCAGGTGAGGCGGGGCATTTGGAGCAGAAGTGAGTCGAGCAGTGGCGTCATGTTAGTTTTTTCGGAAGGCGTAGCGCGCGTCGGCGATGGGCGTTCCGAGAACGGGGATTCGGGTCAGGTCGGCAGAGCCGAGGCCGAGCGATTCGGCGAGCAGGAGCGTGTTGTCAGATCTATCAAATGGCGCCACCCCTTTGGGGGCTCGGGGGTCGTAACCCATGACGGCGGCGCCAACGGCGTCGGTACTGACCGCGTTGAAGCCGGCCAATAATACGCCGGGCTTGGCGAGGGCGATCCCCTTGATCCAGGGGCCTTCGCCGCCGGTAACGGTTTCGATGCCTTCGATGATGGCGATATCAATGGGCCGGGCGGCGTTCAACTCCGCGGTGATGCGGGGCATGCGGTATTCGGGGCTGCGGGAGGAGTGGGGATCTTTTTCGGCGGCGGCGATGCGGGCGGGCTGGCGTTCGCCCAAATGGCAGATTTTGACGCAGCCTTTGGTTGGGGATTCGTTGGGCGAGTCGAGGCCGGCATCGTCCCCATAGATGGAGGCCGGTGTGATGCCGAAGATGTTTTTCATGGACAGGGTGATGCCGCAAGTGGCGTGGTCCTTCAGCTTGGCGAGGCTGACAAAGACGTCGGTGTCCATGTAGGAGTGGTTCAGTTCGTAGGCCGGGAAGATGAGGCCGTCGTTGGGAACTTTGTGGGTAATGTAGCGCGCGCCTTTACCCAAGGCGTTGGTGTTTTCGAACTCGATTTTCGGGGCGGTGGACTGTAATTGGCGGACATTCCAGCCGGAATCGAGGAGGTACTCTTCGAGGGGGCCCGAGGTGGCCCAGCAGCTTTCGACGAAGCGAATGCGGGTGGCGCCGGATTCGTGGAGTAAGTAGGCCAGGGCGGCGGCGAGCTTGGGGTGGGAGTAGTGGGTGAGAGAGGGGGCGCGGCCTTGGAATTTCAGAGCCGGGGAGCCGGTGAGATTGAGTTTGATTGTTACGGTTTTGTTGCGAACTTTGAGGGCGAGGCCGCCCAAGGAGTCGAACATCTGGCGGAGGGTGGCGGTGAGATCGGTGTTGTAGGAATCGGCCTTGGCGACGGCGACAGGACGCGCGGGAGCTGGCGCGGCGAGGAGCGGCGCGGCGGCGGCGGCGAGGAGTTGTCGGCGGTTCACAAACATTACGTTATTCTAATTCCAGTATCGCGTACCAACCCATCTCAGGTATATCAATTCCTGTGCCTTCTTCGATGGAATATGTCTCTAATGAACGGGATTTAAGGCCGGGGAGGTGGAGGGTGGCGCGTTTCCATTTTCCGAGCATGTGGGCGCTGATGGCTTCGACGGGGAAATCGGTGTAGTTGACGAGGTGGAGGACGCGGCGGGCGGCGTCGGGGGACTCGGTCAAGTTCGACAGCATGGTGCCAACGTTGAAGAGGCGGGCGCCCAAGTTGCGGCGACCGGTGAGGGCGTTGACCTCCTTCCAAATGGCGTCCAACTTGGTGAGTTCTTTTTCGTCGAGGGTGATCTGGCCATCGCGGGGTGTGGGGAACTGCCAGTCCTTGGGGCCGGTGAGGACTGTGCCGCCGGAGCGGGTGAATCGGGCGAGGTGTTCGCGTTCGGATTCGCTCATGTTTTTTGGATCGACGTTGACGGCCATGAGGGCACCGCGCATTTTTTCGGGCTGGATGTTGGCGGCGGGGAGTGGGCGGACGGGTGTGTGTTTGATGGCGATCATGTCGAGGATGCCGCCGGAGAGAAGCGCGCCGGATTTGGGGTCCTGGATGAGCGTGAGCTGGCCGGAGGCGGGCCAGGCGAGTTTGTCCTTGTGAGTTTCGAGGAAGGCCAGTTGGGTGGTGAGGATGCGCCAATCGCGGATGGCGTTGGGGTCGTTATTCAGCAGGCGCTTTTGGAGATCGGCGTCGAGGGCGATGACCCATTTGGCGCCGCACATGGCGGCTTCGGCTGTGACTTGCAGGTAGCGAGAGATTGGGTAGACTTTGTTGGTCGGAGGGGTGTTGGCGATCCAGATGGGTTTGTTGGTTAACGCGCGGGCGAAACGGAGAAAACCGGCGTTGGTATCGATCCAGGGGCCGCCGCTGGGGGCGGCTTTGGCGTGGTCGTCCGGGGTGGGGTTGACGCCGGGCCAAACGCCTTGAGGGGTGGCGATGAGTTCCGATTTATTGAAGTCGAGACTGGAGCGCGGGAGGAGCGGGTAAACGGGGATTGTGGATGGCTGGGCGGGAGCGGCGGAGAGGACGGCGTCGAGGTGGGCGGCGGCTTTGGGATCCCAGGGTTGGGTGGTGATGCCGAGGGTGGCGATGCCTTGTTCGTGGGCTTTGGCGGTGAAGGCCGGGGACCAGTGCTGGGGTTCCAAGAGCAGGCAGTTGATGGGGGTGTCTTTGAGCAGGGCGAGGGAGGCGGGATCCGCCGTGGGCCAGCGCATGGGGACCCAGGTGGCGAGAGTGGCCACAGCGGCGGCGAGGAGGAGCATTGCTCCAGTTTAGAGCGGGTGGGTGGAAATGGAGCCGGTTTGATTGTCGATGATGACGAGGACGGCGGGGCGGAAGGCGTCCGGTTTGACGGGGGCTTCACGGCCGATGAAGACGGTGTGGGTGGGGGAGGGGATGATTTGATCGACGTCTTGCAGGTTGGTGTCGGCGGTCCAGAGCAGGTTTCCGGCGGGTGTGGCGCGGGAGAGTTGTTCGGTGCCGAAGGGGGGGCGGTTGGAACGGTGGAGGAGGAGTTGGCTTTC
>CAMATG010000751.1 GCA_945860645.1 Candidatus Sulfopaludibacter sp. SbA3
AACCGAACCGCTGCCCGCCGTCGCCCCGAGGGTCACCGTAGTGGACGCCCGGCCTTGCGCATCGGTTGTCGCGCTAGCGGGGCTGACGCTCGCGCCAGTGGCGGCGAAAGCCACCATCGCATTGGCGACACCGGCGCCAGCTGCATCCAAAACTTCCACGGTGAACGGGGTCGCCAGCCGCGCCGAAACAGTCCCGGCGCCAGAGAACCCGGCCACAATGTTGACCCTTGCCGGCTGCGCCGGAACCTTGCCGCCAAAATCAAACCTGGCCACGAAGCCATCGCCGCGCGGCCAGCTCTGCCCGATCCCGGCCAGCGCCGTCTGGGCGCCGGAGGTAGTTCCCGTCAACGAAGCAGACAGCGTATTCCCGCCGATATAGGGATTTCCGCCCGCATCGAGCGCAATCGACGCACCGGCGTCATCGCGATTCCCGCCATAGAAGCTGGAGTAAGTAATCGCGCCAGTCGCGGAGAGCTGTGTCAGAAACGCATCCCCTGTATTGCGAGCCCGCTCCGGAAGATTGAAGGTCGAATTCGGGGGAATGCCCTGCCCGCCGAACCCACCGTTTGTGGATTGCAACGCGTCGGCCGATTTCGGAAAGTCGTTGGAGAGCGTGAAGCCCGTTACGAAAGCGCTTCCCGCGGCGTCGACAGCAATGCCCAGCCCGCCTTCATCGCCCGCGCCACCCAAATAGGTCGAGTACGCCAGCGCGCTGCCAGTGGGATTCAGCTTGACTACAAACGCATCGCCACCGTAGGAGGCGCCAATCGTGCCGAAGCCGCCACTCCCCCGATACGCCGATTGCGCGGCGCCGGAAGAGACCGGGAAGTCGGTCGACAACGTGCCGCCCGTGACATACGCCGCACCGGCTGCGTCCACGGCGATGCCGGTCACCGCGTCCATCCGCGCGCCGCCCAGGAAGGTGGCATAAACAACCGCCCCCTGCGAAGTCAGCTTTGCAACGAAGCCATCGCCCGGGACGGTGTTGGCCCCATTGGTGACAACGGTGACGCCCTTAAACGTGCTCTGCAAAACGCCCGGCGTCACCGGGAAATCGCTAGACAACGTAAGTCCGCCGACATAGATATTGTTCTGCGCGTCGAGCGCCACACAACTGACGCCATCGCGCCCCGCGCCACCGAAAAACGTGGAGTAATTGAAGGCCGAACCAGCGGCATTCACGATAGTGATGAACCCATCGCCAGCGATGCTGGGCCCGAAGTTGGGACCCGTGTTATTAGCGCCACGATACACCCGGACCGCGGCGCCCCCCGTGGTCGGGAAGTCGGAAGAGGTCGTCGCGCCAACCACAACCGCGTTGCCGGCGTTGTCGACGGCGATGCCCGTAGCCAGGTCGTTCAACGCGCCGCCAAGGTAGGTGGCGTAGACCAGTTGGTTGCCCGCCGCATTCAGTTTCACCGCAAAGCCGTCGCCAGGGTTATAGAAGCCGTTGTCGTTCGTGAAGCCCCGATAAATGCGCTGCGGGGCGGTCGCCGAAACCGGGAAGTTCGCCGATTGCGTGCTGCCCGCAACATACGCGATGCCCGCGGCGTCGATTGCCAGCGAAGTCGCCAAATCCTCGCCGCTACCGCCCAGATAGGTGGCGTACACCACGGCGGTTCCGGCCGGATTCAACTTGGCGACAAAGGCGTCGCCAAACTGGCCCTGACGCTGCTCCGAATTGGACCCGCCGTACGAATTCTGGCTCCCGCTCTTTGTGGGAAAGTTTGACGACGCAGTGAACCCGGTCATATAAATGCTGCCGGAAGCGTCCACTTTAATACTCGTCACGCCGTCGTTGAGCGTGCCACCCATATAGCTGGCGTAGCTCAGGACCGGATCGATAATCAGTTCGCGGTTGCGGTCATACGCACCCAGCGCCAACGCAACCTCACCAGACTGCCGAATCACATACCGGCAATCCACCGGGCCCGCCCATTCGCGGCGTTCTGATACGCCACCGGGCGGTGCTGCAGCAACTCGCCAACAAGCAGGTCGCCCTCGGGCGACAGCGACGGCCGCGCGGCGCCGTAGAACGTCAGGCGAATCGCCGAGGGATTCGCCCCCGCGTGCACGCGAAAGTCATATTCCAGCCGGCTTTGATTGCCGTAATAGATGACGTCGATGCCCGGATAGACACCCGCAAACTCAACCTGGGCAAACGTGGAAACTCCCGTCCGCCACTTGCCGGGATCGGAACCAATGAAGTAGTTCGACGTGCCCGGCAACTGGTTCGCCGTGCTGGCCGCGGCCTTCCTATTCGCGCCGGCAAAGTGCAATTGAACCGACGACGACGGCCGCGAACTCCGGCCCGCATGGACACCGACACCCGTCGCCCCAACGGCCACATGCAGCCCGGCTCCGCGAGCCAGATATTGCGCGGTCCCAGGCGCAGCCTCGAAGGCGAGCGGCAAATTCGCGGTGTTGACTGAGGGCGCTCCAGCGGCGAATAAACACACGGACATCGGCACAAGCAGAAGAGCGAAACGGCTCATTCATATTCCTTTTTTTGAACGATAACCCCTAAAGCTATCACAGATTTCACGACCCTCGCCGCACGTTGGGAAGCCCGCGGTGGGAGCACCCAGCCTTGTCATCGACAGTGCCGACGCATATACTTCCCTGAAATCGAAATGCAACTGAAGAAGGTAGATGTCGTGATCTGCGGTGGTGGCTGGACGGGCCTCGCCATGGCGAAGGAACTCGTCACCCGCACCAGCCTTGAAATCGTGGTCCTCGAACGCGGCCCCGCCCGCTCCCTCGCCGAATACGCCAATAGCATGGACGAAGTCGATTACTCGCTCCGCCTGCGCATGATGCAGAACTCGGCCGAAGAAACGATGACGCATCGCCATACCAGCAAGGACACCGCCGCCCCCGTCCGCAGCCCCGGCCACGTCCGCATCGGCACCGGTACCGGCGGCTCCGGAGAACACTGGGCGGGCTTCGCCTGCCGCTACCCCGAAGATACCTTTATCCTCAAAACCGCCCTCAAACAGCGCTTCGGCGACGCCCGCATGCCCGAAGGCCTCGCCGCCCAGGATTGGACCGTCACCTGGAAAGACATCGAGCCCTACTACACCAAGGTCGAAACGCTGCTCGGCATCGGCGGCAAAGCCGGCAACATCCAGGGCCGCCTCATCGAAGGCGGCAATATCTTTGAAGGCCCCCGTTCCAAGGAATACCCCGTCGGCCCCCACCGCAAATCCCTCCCCATGACGGTGTTTGAAAAGGCCGCCCAAGCCCTCGGTTATCACCCCTACGTCACCGCCGCCGCCACCCTCCCCTTCGACTACAAAAACCCCGACGGCGTCTTCCGCCCCGGCTGCGCCTATTGCGGCTACTGCGGCCTCTATGGCTGCATGGTCAGCGCCAAAGCACAGCCCACCAACGTCCTCCTCCCCGTCCTCCGCCGCAAGTCCACGTTCACCCTCCGCAATCACGCCTGGGTCCGCCGCATCCTCCACAAAAACGGCCGCGCCACCGGCGTCACCTACATGGACGAAAAAGGCCGCGAAGTCACC
>CAMATG010000752.1 GCA_945860645.1 Candidatus Sulfopaludibacter sp. SbA3
ATACGCCAGATCGAAAACCATCCCTCTGCCAAGATCCTGGCCGATAGAGAAGTTCCACTGGGAGTTGTACGGTGTCGTCATTGTCGTCGGAATCGGCGAGCCAACACCCTGCCCGATCGCGGCGCCAAGTCCGTTAACCGAACCTTCCGGCTGCAGCACTCCGTTCGGGAACGGATTTCGCAGCAGGTCGGTGGGTGTCACCCCATCAATGGTCGGAACCCACGGCGTCGACGCCCGGAACGGTGCCGTCCCATAGTTGTTCGCGCCATACGTAGCCATCGTATAGAAGATCCCGCCGCCGGCCCGGATCACGGTACTCGGCCGCAGTTGATAGGCAAGCCCAATGCGCGGAGCAATCTTGCCCCACTCAATTCCCTTCAGCGTCCGGCCCAACTGCCCCTTGTTCGCAAACGTCCAACCGCCTCTAAGGTTCAGGCCGGTGCGCTGGCTCAACGGGTTCACGGCGTTCGTATCAAACACCGCGTATCGGTCATGTCGCTCCGTCAAACCGGTCTCGAAATCCCACCGCAAGCCCAGGTTCAACGTCAGCTTCCGGTTCACCTTCCAGTCATCCTGCAGATAGAAACCGAAACTCTTGCTCTCCAACGCAGGACGAATGCCGTGGACTTCGCTGCCGCTCGCACCCGTCCCCAATAAGAACGACGCAAAACCGAAACCACCATTCGCCGATACGACTCGCGGATCCGGGCCCTGTGTCATCGCCCGGTTGAACGAGAAGTTCAGGCTCCATGGCGCCTGCATGTGGTTGATCAGGTTCTCGCGTATTTCGGTGCCTACCTTCAGGCTATGGCTGCCGAGCACTTTGGAAAGCGTTCCTACCATCGTGTGCGATTGATTTGCCGACCGGAAGTTCCAGTGGTGCAGCAACCCCGGCATCGTCATCTCTTCCACGCCGAACTCCGGAAACACCAGCAAATCCGCGCCAGTTTCGATGCTGGCAGGCAGGCCCAACGAGGTCGGCTTGAATCCCTTGAACCAGCTCCCGCGATCCAGAATCGATCGCGCGAAGCCATACCGCAGGCTCAGCAACGTCGTCGGATTCAGCGTCCAGCTATAGTCCAACGCCACGTTCTGCATCCGCTCGTAGTTCGAGTAACACCCGCCGTCCGGGCACCCCGGCCCAGCCCACAGCTCCGGCTGCGAATTCTCGTTCTGGAAAATCGAGTACCGGAAGAAGATGCGCTGGTTCTCATTGAAATTGTGGTCAACCTTCGAGGTCGCCCGATTCACATCCGTCGGCGCCTTCCCCTGGAAAAAGAAGTTGTTCTGCCCCGTGTTCGCCTGCCCCGGCAAGTTCGGCTTCGGCCCGAAGAACTTCAGTACGTTCGCCGACACCGGGTCGAACCGGTTCACCGGAATCCGGTTCCCCGCAAACGGGGTCCGCAGAAACTGCCCCGGCCGGGCCGGATCCGCCGCCGTCGACATCGGATCATAGATATTCCGCAATGCTCCCGCCGCCGTCAGCGTCTTCGAGAAGTCACCGCCCATCTGCTCGTCCGTCGGCAGAGTAAAGAATCGCGTCGACGCCGAGCGCTGCCGCCGTCCCTCATACACCGCAAACCAAAACGTCTTGTTCCGCCCGTCATAGACTTTCGGAATCACCAGCGGGCCGCCCGAACTGGCGCCAAACTCGTTGCGCTGGAACGTCGCCAACTTCTGCCCGCTCGCATTCGCAAACCAGTTGTTGGCGTCCATCTTGCTGTTCCGCACAAACTCAAAAAGGCTGCCATGCAGCGTGTTCGTCCCGGACTTTGTCGCGATCGTCAGCACGCCGCCGCCCGACCGCCCGTACTCCGCGCTGTAGGAGTTCGTCTGAATCCGGAACTCTTCCACACCTTCCACCGATGGCACCGCGCTGTTGGCGTTCATATTCGCCGTGTTCGAATTCATCGTCACCGGCACGCCATCCATCAGAATCGCGTTCGATGAGTCGCGCCCGCCGTTCACCGTGAAGATGCCGATCGAGTGAAACCCTTCATTCGCGCTGCCAGCCGCGGGCCGCTGCGGGAAAACGCCCGCCGTCGCCCATGCCAGCGAGTACACGTTCCGGCCATTCAAGGGCAGGTCGATGATGCGCTTGTTCTCCACCACGCCGCTCAGCGTCGCGGTGGTCGTGTCCACCATTTGCGCGCCGCTGTTCACCGTCACGCTCTCCGTCACCGCGCCCACTTGCAGCGCAATGTTGGCTTCCGCCTTCTGCTGCGTCGCGATCGGAATCAATTCAATCAAATGTGCCCGGAATCCAGCCTTCTCCGCTCGCATCTTATACCGGCCCGGCGGCAGCGGCGAGATCAAATAAAAGCCGCTCTCGTTCGACGCCGAACGAATATTTACATTGCGGTCAATGTCGGTGACAACAACCGTTGCCCCCGAAATCGCTGCACCCGATGGATCTGTCACCAGACCCGATATCTGTCCCGCTACTGTTTGCGCCGAAACATGCGGCGCAAATAATCCAATTGCCAATACAATTGCTAACTCCGCTACGGAGCGAAAATTCTTCATCTTGATCCCCTCAACAAAAAATAATCACGGTCGATTGACGGAAGCATATATGAACGAGTGCCCCGTTCGCAAATCGATTAGGCAGCGCATCCTCCAACCGCTTCGGGCATCATAAGGAGTACCCCATGCCGATCCTTTATCGCTATCTGAAGCAGTACTTCCCCCAAGTCCTCCTCGCCCTCCTCCTCGCCACCATCAATCAGGTCTTCTCCCTCCTCGACCCCCTCATCTTCCGCCACGTCATCGACAACTACGCCACCAAGTACCAGCAGTACACAACCGAGCAGTTCTTCCGCG
Organism: Candidatus Sulfopaludibacter sp. SbA3; assembly: GCA_945860645.1. Taxonomy (GTDB): domain Bacteria; phylum Acidobacteriota; class Terriglobia; order Bryobacterales; family Bryobacteraceae. The sequence continues at coordinate 2,824 of CAMATG010000752.1, forward strand.
GCGTCTCGCTCCTCTTGGGCGCCACCGTCGGCGTCGCCTTCGTCTCCCGCGTCGCCAAGAATTTCCAGGACTACGTCATCAGCCGCATCACCCAGCAACTCGGTGCCCAAATGTACGCCGACGGCATCCGCCACTCCCTGTCCCTCCCCTACCAGGTCTTCGAGGACCAGCGCTCCGGCGAAACCCTCGGCAAGCTGCAGAAGGTCCGCACCGACGTCGAAAAGTTCATCCAGATCTGCATCAACCTGCTCTTCAGCACCCTCGTCGGTGTCGTCTTCGTCATGATCTACGCCTTCAACGTCCACTGGGCCATCGCCCCGGCCTTCTTCCTGACGATCCCCCTCCTCGGCACCCTCAGCTCAGTCCTCAGCAAGCGCATCAAAAAGATCCAGGGCGAAATCGTCAAGGAGACAACGGCGCTCGCCGGCTCCACCACCGAGAGCCTCCGCAACATCGAACTGGTCAAATCCCTCGGCCTCGCCAAACAGGAAGTCGAGCGCCTCAACTCCACCACCGGCGCCATCCTCAAACTCGAACTGAAGAAGGTGAAATACCTCCGCTCCCTGAGCTTCATCCAAGGCACCTGCGTCAACTTCCTCCGCACCAGCATTCTCTTCTTCATGCTCTACCTGATCTTCGCCCAGCAGATCACCGTCGGCCAGTTCTTCAGCCTGTTGATCTACTCGTTCTTC
>CAMATG010000753.1 GCA_945860645.1 Candidatus Sulfopaludibacter sp. SbA3
AAGAATACGTCTCGGACCCCGCCAAGCCGGTCCCCTTCCGCGCCCGCCCCATCCAGCCCACCGGCTACACCGGCCCCCTCACCTGGTCGCGCTGGCTCGTCGACGACCAGCGCGAAGCCTCCGGCCGCCCCGACGTCGTCTCCTTCCTCTCCGAACCCCTGACATCCCCGCTAAAAATCAGCGGCGAACCCATCGCCAACCTGGTCGCCGCCACCACCGGTACCGATTCCGACTGGGTCATCAAGCTCATCGACCTCTATCCCGACCAAGTCGCCGGCCAGCCCGAAATGGGCGGCTACCAGCTCATGATCTCGGCCGACATCTTTCGCGGCCGTTACCGCGAAAGCCTCGAAACCGCCCGCCCCATCGAAGCCGGTAAACCCCTCCCATACAAGTTCGCCCTCCCGGTAGCCAACCACGTCATCCTCCCCGGCCACCGCCTCATGGTCCAGATCCAATCCAGCTGGTTCCCCCTCTACGACCGCAACCCCCAAACCTTCGTAGCCAACCCCTTCTGGGCCAAGCCCGAGGACTACAAAAAGGCCACCCAGCGCATCTACCACGCCCCCGGTCAGGCAACGTTCATCTCCCTACCCGTCGCGCCCTAACAGGCCGGCCTCAATCTCGTCCATCAAACAGTGCAGCAGAAACTGGTGCGCCTCCTGTACCCGGTTCGTCTGCGAATACGGCACCACCACGGCAACGTCCGCCAACGGCCGGGCTGCGCCGCCATCCCGCCCCAGAAACGCAATCGATTGCACCCCCAATCGCCGCGCCGCCCGCAGCGCCTCCAGCACATTGGCCGACTCCCCGCTCGTCGTAAACACAATCAGCAAATCCCCCGCCTGCCCCAGCGCCTCCACCTGCCGCGAGAACACCTCCTCAAACCGGTAGTCATTCCCAATGCACGACATCGTCGCCCCGTCCGCGTTCAACGCAATTGCGGCAAGCGCGCGCCTGTCCTGCTTATACCGTCCCACCAGTTCACCCGCCAAATGCTGCGCCTCACACGCACTCCCGCCGTTCCCACAAACCAGAATCTTCCGTCCGGCCCGCAACGTCGCAACAGCCATCGCAGCCGCCTCTTCCAACGAACCTGCCAAACCCTCCAACGTCCGGAACACCCCAATCGCCTCTTCCAACGAACCTGCCAATCCGCTCATGCCCCCTCAGCCCTCTCCTTCTTTAACAAAAAGTACAGAATCGTCGCCGCGCAAGGATGCAACAACGCCGCCATTCCAAACGCCGCCCCATAACCAAAGTTTTGAATCACGAAACCCAGTATCTGGGCGAACCCCGCCCCCGCCAAACTTCCCGCCATCCCCATCATGCCGAACACCGTCGCCGTCGCCGTATTCGGCGTCAGGTCCGCGCACAACGACGCCGTATTCGTCGCCCACGTCTGCACCAGAAACGCCACAAAACAGGTAACCGCAATCGCCCACGCCGCCGTCGGCACAATCCCCGCAAGCGCGCCGAATGGCGCCAAACACCCGACACCAAACAGTACCGTCAGCCGTGCCTTCGCCGGTCGCATCCCCCGCCGCACCAGCCAGTCGGAAATCATCCCGCCACCCACATTCCCAAGGTCGGCAAATAGAAAGGGAATCCATCCATACATGCCAAATTCGGTCAGCGTCATATGACGTTCCCGTTGTAAGTAGTCCGGCAGCCAGAACACATAGAAATACCAAATCGGGTCACTGAAAAACCGTGGCAGAATCAACCCCCAGATCTTCCGCTGCTTCAGTAACTCCCGCCACGTCGGCCCCGCCTCGGCCACCGTCTCGTCTTCCTTCGGAAACGGCCGGTAGACAAACCACCACAGCGGCAGCCACAAAAGCCCCAGCACCCCGGGAATCAGAAACGCCGCCTGCCACCCGAACCGGATCGTGATCCACGCAATCAACGGCGGCGCGATAACGGCGCCAATCGCCACGCCCGATGAAAAGATCCCCGTCGCCGTCGCTCGCAACCGAGGCGGAAACCACTCCCCGCATACCTTCACCCCCGCCGGAAACACACACGGCTCTCCAATCCCCAGCAGAAATCGCGCCGCCCCCAACGAAAATGCGCCGCGCGCAAAAGCAGACAGCACCGTCGCCCCGGACCACCACGCCAGGCTAAGCGCCAACCCCAACCGCACCCCAACCTTGTCCAGAAACCGCCCGCCCAGCGCATACATGACCGTGTACGGAATCAGAAAAGCGGTAACAATATTCGCGTAGTCTCGCTCGCTAAGCTGCAACTCCTTCCGCAGCAACGGACTCAGAATCGACAGCGTTTGCCGGTCCACATAGTTGATCATTGTCGCCGCGCACAGCAGCCCCGCAATCACCCAGCGCAGCCGCCGCGGCTCCATCACGCCTTCACCGGCTGCAGCGAAAGGATCGCCCCCTGCGCCAACAACTCCTGCCGCACCCGCGCCACATCCACCGCCCGGGCTGCCACTCCACCCCGCACCGCGAGCGCCGCCGCCACCCCCGCCGCATGGCCAGTCCCAAGCGAAGTCCCCGGCACCCGTGTCGACCCGTGCGCCCGGTGCGTCGTCGATATCGGCCGCCCCGCCACCAGCAACCCGTCCACCGCCGCCGGCACCAAACACCGGTACGGAATCTCATACGGCTCCGGCGGATTGTCCTTATGCGGGTGCACCCCCACAAACCCGTTCGTCGGATGAATGTCGATCGGCCACGCACCCAGCGCAATCGTATCGGCGAACTTCCGCCGCGCGTGAATATCTTCCTCCGTCAACACATACACGCCCTCTATCTTCCGGCTCTCCCGCACATGCGAATCGGTCGCGCCCGAAAGAATATAGCCTTCCCGCAACGCCTCCACCCGGCTCCGCAGAATCGCAAAAATGGCTAACATCGCCTCCCGCGCGCTCCGCTCCAACTCGGTCCGCGCTTCCGGGTCCAGCGGATTCCCAACCACCCGCGTCGCGTTGATCGACACCTCATGTTCATTCAACCGGATCACCCACGGCCCCCCATACCGAACCTCCGCACCCCGCATCGCCTCCTGGCAAGCCTCCTCCAACAGCTTCCACGTCTGCCCCGCCGCCACGTTCCCAATCCGGAAGTGATACGTAACGGCCTGCAACTCCTCGCTCTGTTGCCACGCCGCCCCCGCCTGATTGGCAATCTCGCCATCCCCCGTCGCATCCACCACACACCCAGCTCCGAACACCGCCCGCCCATCCACCAGCGCCGCCTCAACTCCGCGCACCGCCCCCCCAGAAACCTCCGCCCCAATCGCCGTCCCCCGGTACAATACCGTCACCCCCGCTCGCCCCAGCAACCGGTCAATAGCCACTTTCATATACTCCGGATGAAAACTCACCACCTCCTCTGGATTGTCCGCCGTCCCCATTCCACCCATCCGCTCCAGCTCCGCCTGCAGCTCCGCCGCGAATCCACCCACCACAGCCACCGTCGGATCCACGCACGAATTCACCGCGTCCAGCGTATGGATCATCCCCGCCACCGGTGTCCCGCCGGCAAACCCCAAC
>CAMATG010000754.1 GCA_945860645.1 Candidatus Sulfopaludibacter sp. SbA3
GATGCCAACGCCGCCCTCCGCGCCGGCCACCCGGCCGCCGCCCGCCAAGCCCTCGCCCGCCCCACCCAGGAAGCCCAACTCCGCCAGCAAATCCTCAATCTCTGCGCCGATCTCTGGCTCTCTATCAACCTCCAATCCAGCGTCGAAAAATACCAGACCCGCGACGCCCAGCGCGGCGCCATTCGCGACTTCGTCGACCTCCCTCTCAACAACCGCTGGTGGCTCGAAGACGAAATCGCCAAAGCCGAAAAACTCCCCGCCCCCGCCCGCAACTCCCGCCTCACGGAACTCGCCAACTGGGAGTCCCCCGGCGAAGGAAGCTTCTACGACGCCATCGGCAACATCGCCAAAATGCCCCACGTCGAACGCGATACCGACGAAGACGAAGCCACCCCGCTCTTCTGGTGGCGCAACGACGGTTATAGCCGCGAACGCCGCAGCTGGCTCGTCTCCCAGTGGCCTGCCAACATGGTCTACGAAGGCCTCGACCCCAAGTTCAACTACACCGTCCGCACCACCGGCTACGGCCAGGCCCTGCTCAAAATCAACGGCAAGCGCGTCCAACCCACCAAGGACGGCAAACAGATCGGCGAAATCAAGGAATTCCCCGTCCCGCTCGCAGACCTCATCAACGGCCGCATCGTCCTCACCTGGGACAAAGCTGGCGACGAAGCTCACCTCAACTGGCGCCAGCGCTCCCGCCTCTCGGAAGTCTGGCTCCTCCGTGGTACCCTTCGCCAATGAAGGCCCCCGCCACCCTCGTTCTCTTCTCTCTACTCACCCTCCACGCCCAACCCGTCGAAGTCGCCGAAGCCTCCATCGCCGACCTGCAAAAGGCGCTCACCGAAGGCCGCGCCACCTCCCGCGAACTCGTCCAGGCCTACCTGAACCGCATCGCCGCCTTTGATCAACAAGGCCCCCGCCTGAACGCCATCATCACCCTCAACCCCAACGCCCTCGCCGAAGCCGACGCGCTCGACCGCGAACGCAAAGCCCGCGGCCCCCGAGGCGCCCTCCACGGCATCCCCATCATCGTCAAGGACAACTACTCCACCCGCGACATGCCCACCACCGCCGGCACTCTCGCCCTCGCGGGCTTCACCCCCAACGCCGACGCCTTCCAGGTCAAAAAACTCCGCGAAGCCGGAGCCATCTTGATCGCCAAGTCCAACCTCCACGAACTCGCCTCCGGCATCACCACCGTCGGCTCCGCCTTCGGCCAGTCCCGCAACCCCTATGACCCCACGCGCCACCCCGGCGGCTCCAGCGGTGGAACGGGCACCGCCGTCGCCGCCAGCCTCGCCGCCGCCGGCATGGGCTCCGATACCTGCGGTTCCATCCGCATCCCCGCGGCAGTCAATAACCTCGCCGGCCTCCGCCCCACCAAAGGCCTGTCGAGCATCGCCGGCATCGTCCCCCTCTCCACCACCCAGGACACCGGCGGCCCGTTAGCCCGCACCGTCAGCGATCTGGCCATCGTCCTCGACGCCACCGTCGGCGACGATCCCAAGCTCAACTTCACCGCCGCCCTCCAACCCGGAGCCCTCAAAGGCGCAAAGATCGGGATTCTGGAACCTCTCTTCGGCGACGCAACCGACGACACCGAAGTCCTCAAACTCGTCCGCACCGCCGTCGACGATCTGAAAAAGCAAGGCGCCACCACCGTCCCCGTCCCCATGAAAGACCTGCTGGAAGCGCTGAACAACTCCTCCGTCATCACCCACGAATTCAAAGAGGATCTCGCCCAATACCTCGCCACCCACGGCCCCGCGCCCGTCCACTCCCTCGAAGAAATCGTCAAAGGCGGCCTCATCCACACCGCCCTCGAAGCCACCTTCGCCCGCCACCTCGCCTCCAAGGGCCGCGGCACGCACGACCACAAAATCGCCCTCGCCAAACGCGCCGCCGTCCAGGAAATGATCCTCAAGCTCATGGAGGAAGAAAAGCTCGACGCCCTCGTCTACCCCACCCTCCGCCGCAAACCCGTCCGCATCGGCGAAGTCCAGCCCGGTGGCACCTGCCAGCTCAGCGCCACCACCGGCTTCCCTGCCATCACCGTCCCCGCCGGCTTCACCGCCGATGGCCTTCCCGTAGGCATGGAACTCCTCGGACGCGCCTTCACCGACGCCAAACTCCTCGGCTACGCCTACGCCTACGAACAGGCCACCCACCACCGCCGCGCCCCCGCCCGCACCCCGGCCCTCAACAAACTCGCCCCCCTCTCCTGGCAAAACAGCACCACCAACCTCACCGCCAAATTCACCCTCACCCCCGCCACCGGCGAACTGGCCTACGCCCTCACCGCCACCCTCCCGCCCGGCGAAATCCTCGCCGCCACCCTCCACCGCACAACGAAGGACGACACCGGCCCCGTCATCGCCGTCCTCGCCAATCGCCACTTCCAACAACTCTCCGGCACCGAAACCCTCTCCGATCCCGACCGCGAAAAACTCGCCAAAGGCGGCCTCTACCTCCGCCTCACCACAAAATCCACCGTTCTGAAACTAACTCTGAAACCCTAGCCATGCGATCCTAAAAGATTGCCGCGCAAAAAGAAGCATACAGAACCCGGCTTCGGCATCGATTTCGGCACCACCAACAGCTCCATCGCCTTCGCCCGCGAGGGGCAGGTACAACTGGCCACCTTCACCGCCGATGTCGAATCGTTCCGTTCCATCCTCTACGCCGAATCCCAGGCCGCCCAGCGCTCCCGCTGGTTCGCCGGCCCCGAAGCCATCAGCGAGTACCTCGACGCCGACGCCAAGGGCCGCCTCATTCAATCACTGAAATCCTTCCTCGCCAGCCGCTCCCTCAAAAGCACCGAAGTCTTCGGTCGCCAGTACCGCATCGAGGAACTAATCGCCATCTTCCTCCGCGACATCCGCACCCAGGCGGAAACCTTCTTCGACCAACCCATCCGCCGCGTCATCGCCGGCCGCCCCGTCCGCTTCGTCGGCGCCGAAACCGATGACGACGACGCCTTCGCCCTCGCCCGCCTCCGCGAATCCTACCTGATAGCCGGCTTCGAAACCGTCGACTTCGAAATGGAGCCCGTCGCCGCCGCCTGGTTCCACGCCTCCCAGCTCCCGCAGGAAGAACTCCTCCTAGTTGGCGATTTCGGCGGCGGCACCAGCGATTTCTCCCTCCTCCGCGTCGGCCCCGGCAAGCGTCAACTCTTGGGCAACTCGGGCGTCGGCCTCGCCGGCGACGCGTTCGACTCCCGCCTCATCCGCCACGTCGTCAGCCCCGAACTCGGCCACGGAACCTGGCTCCGCTCGGGCGAAAAACGCCTCCCCGTCCCCGTCTGGCTCTACTCGCATCTGGAGCGCTGGCACTACCTGTCGTTCCTGCAGTCCAACAAAACGCTCCACCTCCTCCGCTCTCTCCCCGGTCAGGCCGAAGAGCCCGAAAAGCTGGAGGCGCTCTACAATCTGGTCAACGACGATCTCGGCTACCGCCTCCACGAATCGGTGCAACACACCAAGCGCCTGCTGTCCTCCCAACCCGA
>CAMATG010000755.1 GCA_945860645.1 Candidatus Sulfopaludibacter sp. SbA3
GTATAGCGACTCCCGTTGCCGGACTGCCTGTGCGCGGGGTTGGAGGGATCAAAATCAAATCCGGCATCCTGCAGGGCACCGGTGACGTTGTCGCGCAAATTGCGAAGCGCCGGACGCGATAGCGGCGCATCCGAAATAATCTTCAGGTCAATATCTTCGGACATGCGCTGTGTCACGCGATGCGCACGGCTCAGGGCCGTTCCGCCCCCGAACACGAGACGGGCGTCGCCGATATTCACGTTGCGAAGAACCGCCAGAGCCCGGACCACATGCCAGTCCTTCTCGACTAGAGCCGGGCTCGGTAATCCGAGGAAGTGCTGGACTTCCAGAAAATCTTGAAACGAGGGCTCAGCGGACAAGCACCAACTCCTGTTGGCCATCGCGGAGCCGCCGCGAGAACCGCCCCTGAATCCGGACCACAGGGTTAACCGGAACCTGGGTCGAACGGCCGGCGTTGTAATCGCTCTCTGCCTCCGTAGTCTCCCAAACAACGCCGAGTTTGGTAAGCGCCTGCCTCGCGGCGCCAGCGAATCCGCCGCGGCTGTAGAGAATAGGCTCGCCAGTTAGGCGAGACACGATGGCACGGCCATAAACTCCATAACCGAGCTTAACCAGGCGTTGGTCGCGCACAAGGCCGCGCAGCGCCCGCAAGACCTGGTCTTCGCCGCCAAGGTCCAGGAACTCGCGCGTGAGGAACACGTCCTCCCCGCTCCGTCGGCGGATCCGCCCTTCAATCCGTTCCCGCAATGTTTTTTGCCGGGGCATCTCAAAATCCTTTACAAAAACCCGACTTTCAGTATATGCAAAAACCCGACACCGATCCATGCGGAAAGACATCTCCTCGGGGCACCGAATTGCCCGCTCCAATACCCATCGCACCGCCAATGCCCGTGCCGCATTCCGAAGTCAGCGCCCGCCCACCAGGGAACACCCTCCCCGAACGATGGAATAATTCGCCCCGCACCACCAACGTCATACAATAGAAGCTCGAACCACCTATGAAGCCGGGCACAAAGCGGCAAGCTGCATCCGCGGAAAATAACACGGCCCCCGCGAACCAAAATCCCGAACAGCTCGCCCGCGACCAGATTGACGCCAAACTAGTCGAAGCCGGTTGGCGCGTCCAAACCAAAGCCACCCTCAACTTCAACGCCGGCCCCGGCATCGCCATCCGCGAATACCAAACGGACCAGGGCCCAGCCGATTACGTCCTCTTCGTCAACAAACAAGCCGTCGCCGTCATCGAAGCCAAGCCGCCCGAATGGGGCCACAACATCACCACCGTGGAAGAGCAGTCCGGCAACTATGCCGCAGCCAAGCTCAAGTGGATCAATAATACCCAACCCCTCCCCTTCATCTACGAAACCACCGGCATCATCACCCGCTTCACCGATCAGCGCGACCCCAAGCCCCGCTCCCGCGAACTCTTCACCTTCCACCGCCCGGAAACCCTCGCCGAATGGCTCGCCACGCCAGACTCCCTCCGCAATCGCCTCCAAACCCTCCCCCCGCTCGACCCCGCCGGTCTCCGCGCCTGCCAGATAAACGCCATCCAGAACCTCGAAACGTCGTTCCAGGACGGCCGCCCCCGCGCCCTCATCCAAATGGCAACCGGCTCCGGCAAAACCTTCACCGCCATCACCGCCGTCTACCGGCTCCTCAAACACGCCGGCGCCAAACGCATTCTCTTCCTCGTCGACACCCGCAACCTCGGCGAGCAGGCAGAGCAGGAGTTCATGTCCTACCTGCCCAACGACGACAACCGCAAATTCACCGAACTCTATAACGTCCAGCGCCTCCGCTCCCCCTTCATCGCCGGCAGCAGCCAGGTCTGCATCTCCACCATCCAGCGCATGTACTCCATCCTCAAGGACGAACCGCTCGACGAAAGCGCCGAAGAGTCCAACCCCGCCGAAGCCCTCGTCCGCGCCAAACAACCGTTGCCCGTCGTCTACAACGAAAAGATCCCGCCCGAATACTTCGATTTCGTCATCATCGACGAATGCCACCGCTCCATCTACAATCTCTGGCGCCAGGTCATCGAGTACTTTGATGCCTTCCTCATCGGCCTCACCGCCACCCCGGACAACCGCACCTACGGCTTCTTCCGCAAAAACGTAGTCAGCGAATACGGCCACGAACTCGCCGTCGCCGATGGCGTCAACGTCGGCAACGAAGTCTATACCATCCAAACGTAAATCACGAAAAACGGCGTCATCGTCAAAGCCGAACAACCGGTGGAAAAGCGGGAGCGCCTCACCCGCAAAAAGCGCTGGGAACGCCAGGACGAAGACGAACACTTCACCGCCCCCCAGCTCGATCGCGCCGTCGTCATCCCGGACCAGATCCGCACCATCATCCGCCGCTTCCGCGACGATCTTCCCGAAAAGATCTTCCCCGGCCGCAAGGAAGTGCCCAAAACCCTCGTCTTCGCCAAAACCGATAGCCACGCCGATGACATCATCAACATCATTCGCGACGAGTTCGGCGAAGGCAATGACTTCTGCAAGAAGATCACCTACCAGGCCACCGAAGATCCCAAATCCGTCCTCGCCCAGTTCCGCAACGCCTACAATCCCCGCATCGCCGTCACCGTCGATATGATCGCCACCGGCACCGACGTCAAACCCCTCGAATGCCTGCTCTTCCTCCGCGATGTCCGCAGCGCCAACTACTTTGAGCAAATGAAAGGGCGCGGCACCCGCACCCTCACCGCCGATGAGTTGAAAAAGGTGACCCCCTCCGCCACCACCGCCAAGACCCACTACGTCATCGTCGATGCCGTTGGCGTCACCAAATCGCTCAAAACCGCCAGCCCGCCGCTCATCACCAAACCCAACGTGTCGCTCAAGGATCTCGCCACCGGCGTCATGATGGGCGTCCGCGATGAAGATACCGTCAGCTCCCTCGCCGGCCGTCTCTCCCGCCTCGATAAGCAGTTGGACGAGAAGGATCAGCAGCGCATCCAGGATGCCGCCGGCGGCGTCAAGCTCTCCCAAATCGTCCATCAATTGGTCGAAGCGATTGACGCCGATCGCATTGAAGCAGCGGCCACCGTCGCCGCCAACGGCGCGGAACCGACGGACACCCAGCGCGACCAGGCCCGCGACAAACTGGTCGGCCAGGCCGCCAACGTCTTCACCGGCCCCCTGATCAACCTGCTCGATAGCATCCGCCGGGAAAAAGAGCAAACCATCGATCACGAAAGCCTCGATAAACTGCTCGAAGCCGGCTGGAGCGGAGACGCCAAAGAGAATGCGGAGGCGATGGCCAAGGACTTCGCCGCCTATCTCGAAGAACACCGCGACCAGATTGAAGCGCTGACCATCTTCTACAGTCAGCCCGCCCGCCGTTCCCAAGTCACCTACACAATGATCAAAGCTGTACTCGATGCGCTAAAGACAGACCGGCCCAAACTCGCCCCCCTCCGAGTCTGGCGAGCCTATGCGCTTCTCGATGAATACAAAGGGGCCGACCCGGCCAACGAACTAACAGCCC
>CAMATG010000756.1 GCA_945860645.1 Candidatus Sulfopaludibacter sp. SbA3
CCTTCCGCGGATCATCCAACGGGAAAATCTCCGCCGGCATGAACTTCGGGGTGAACACCTTCTCGTCCAAGCCATTCGGGAACAGCCCCGGCTTGTCCTGCATCATCATCCCCACCGCGACGCTCGTAAACGCCTTCCCGCACGATGCCAACTCCGGCAACGCCTCCCGGTTCCCGCGCCCGAAATACTTCTCGTAAACCAGGTGCCCGTGCCGCACCACAAGCAACCCGCCGTGCTGCGACGTCTTCTCGACATACGCAAACGCCTCGTCCAACTTCGCCACGTCGAGTCCGGCCACCTTCCGGATCTTCCCGGCATCCTTCAGCGTCCGCCAGCCCCCTTTGCTATCCGGGGCAGGGAAGTAGTCTTCCCCAAAACAGTACCCACTCACGAGCAGCGCGATGCAAACGATCCGTAGAATCACGCCAACATCATATAACCCTACAGCGCCGGCTTGCCCCGTTGCTGCATCTCCCGCGCCACGAACTTCGCCTTAAACGCCAACGGCCCGAAGCTGGTCTCAAACACCCACTCCTTATCCGCCGCCGTAAACGACTCCTTCTTCGCAAAGAAATACCGGATCGTCCCCGTCTTGTCATCCCGCATCATCAACACCGGGTTCACCGGCAGTTTTCCCTTCGCCTGCAGCGACGTCGCCCGCAACTGGTCGTCTTCGCTCTCCACCACGTTCGGCGCCGACATCGCCCCCGTCATCGTCACGCTGATCACCAAATGCCCCACCGCTTCCTCGGGCAACGGTTTCCCCTCCGCCGCCAAAACCGGCGCGGCAGACTCCCATCGCACCACGCCGCTCAGCGGCGGTACCCCGTCCGGCCCCCGATCCCGCATCTGCGGGCTCGATACCTGCCCCCCGGGAACGCTGAATATCCGCGAGTTCAACGTGCCCTTCGTCGCGTCCAGCGTTGCTCCCACCGTCTTCGCCCACGGCGAAACAGTCAAAAGCCGTTCTTTCTCTTCCGGTGTCCAACTCCCAGGCGCTTTATCGTTCCAAAACTCGCCGCCAAATAGAAGAACCGTCGCCGATAACCAATAGAAGAGCCTCATCACCCCCCAGCATACCCCTCTCCGGCGAGAGTCAGCCGCAAAAATGCCTTCACCTGGACGTCCACACGTTCCGGCAACGGCGAACCCTCCTGGTACCACAACCGGAATTGCGACAACGTTTTCTTGCCCAATAACGTTTTCCCGTCCAGCCGCAACCGTCCCCGCTCCCGTTCCACCTTCGACCGCAGCACCATCTCCCGGTTCCCATAGACGAAGGCGTTCTCGTGCGCGCCAACGCCCCCAGCCATCTGCCCCGTCAGCACATGCAAAAACGAATGCGAAGCCGACTGCGGCGCCGCCGCCATCGTCTCTCCCCGGTCCGAAGCCCGCGCAAATGCCTCGCTGGCGAGCGGGTACAACTCTTCCCATCTCGCCCAGTCGTACTTCGCCGGAAACAAAAACTTCACTGTCCTGGAATGGGCCCGGCCAGCCTGTACTTCCCCAGCGATCGCCGTGTACTTGGCGTCCTCCCCGGCGGACGCCTCCAGCGCCCTCTGCGCCTCGGCGAAGGACTCCTCGGCCGAAGCCGTCATGAATCCGAAGTACTTCGACCCGCTCCCGCTCACGCGTTCTTCGACGAACCCAAGCCGGTTCAGCCCGCGCGCCTGCTCCGGCCAGGATCCGGCCGCGAACTGCAGTTTCCGTTCGCCCGCCCGTTCCTCCACCTTCGCCCAACCGCTCCCCACGCCCGGCCGCGTGAAGACTGGCAACCCGAAGAGCACGATGGTCGCGTCAATCCGGTAGCGTTGCTGCCCGCCGGGGTCCCTACGGGCAGCGCCCAGCAGCGCCACACCCAGAAAATGCCGTCTCGTCCAGGAAAAAAGTCGCAATCCGTTCGGATGCCGCTGCGGGGCTCTTCGTTGCAAAAAATGCCACCCGCGCCGAACGGTGGCGGAAAAGGTCCCATATTGTGACTCGATCACTAACTGACGACATTCCTTCAACTTACAGCACAACTTAGCCTTCGTGTATGAAAACCGGACAAAAAATTCTGATTTAAGCTGTTGAAAAAAAAGCAGTTCTTTATCCTTCGAAACACATGTTTCATCTGGCAATGACAGCGCTTATCGACTATTCTGTGGACGGAACATACTCAGGAAGGAGCATTCCATGGTAGTTCGCCAATTCATACGCCGACCTGCATTCATCTTTACCGTCGGTCTCATTCTCCTCGGTTGCGCCGCCCTCGTCAGCGCCACCAAAAACGGGTTCAACTTCTCCGACAAGGCCTTTTATCTGGATGAAAAGGACGCCAATTTCGTTCGTCCCGGCCTGGTCGTCAAGATTCTATCGGTCGAGATTGCCACCGATGGTACCGCCAAAGCCCGCGTTTCCTTCGCCGACCCCCGGGGCGTGCCGCTTGATCGTCTCGGCATCTATACGCCGGGTACCATCTCAGCCAGTTTCATTCTGGCCACGATCCCCAAAGACGAGACCACGTTTAAGTCCTACACCACCCGCGTCCAAACCAGCCCCATCACGCGCGTCAGCGCCACCCAGGCTGGCGCCGATACGGGCGGAGCCTGGTCTCAGGTGGCTGAAGGTGAGTACCTCTATACCTTTGGAACCAAAGCCCCAAGCGGCTATGACCGCACCGCTACCCACGCCATCTCGGTGTACGCCAATCGCAACCTCACTGAGTTCGATCTTGGCGTAAACATTACCGATGCCACTCTGACCTTCGTTCCCGATGGCTCCAAAGTCACCGTCGTCCGCGACATCGTAAAGACCGCCACCTGCAACAAGTGCCACGACAAGCTCTCCGCCCATGGCACCACCGGGCGTTCCACCGTCGAGAATTGCGTCACCTGTCACCAGCCGCAGACCACGGACCCGGACACTGGCAACACCGTCGACATGACCGTCATGATCCACAAGATCCATTACGGCGCCGGTCTCCCCAGCGTCAAGGCTGGAAAGCCTTATCAAATCATCGGCAATGCCCAAAGCATGCACGACTTCTCTGATGTCGTCTTCCCGGCTGATGCCCGCAACTGCGAGTCGTGCCACGATCAGTCCACCACCGCCGCGCAAAAGGACCAGTGGCTCAAACCCAATCGCCGCGCCTGCGGTTCCTGCCACGACAACGTGAACTTCGCCACCGGCGAAAATCACGCCAATCTCGCCCAGACCTCCGACGCGCAATGCTCTACCTGTCACGCCGCCGGTACGGACACCGAGTACGACCTCACCATCCGCGGGGCCCACACCATTCCGACTCGATCGAAAGAACTTCCCGGTACCACCTTTGAAATTCTCTCCGTCGATGACGGCGCGCCCGGCAAGAAACCCGTAGTCACCTTCAGCGTCAAAGATAAGGAAGGAAAGCCCATTCTCCCGAGCGAGATGGCCCGTCTTGCGCTCGTTCTCTCCGGCCCCACCACCGATTATGGTGGCGATGTCACCGAAGACGTTCGCGCCAC
>CAMATG010000757.1 GCA_945860645.1 Candidatus Sulfopaludibacter sp. SbA3
CACCATGTTGAGAAGTCCGTTGCAGTTGGTGATTTGCTGGCCCTGATAGAGGACGCGTACGGTCACGGTGCCATCGTTGACCTCCAACTGGGCGTGGAGGGCGGTTGTGGCGAGTAGCAGGAGAGAGACGGGCAGGATTCGGCGGCGCATTTTGGGTACTGCTGGGGAATGCGCGGGCGGGGCGAAACCGGGGTCAAAAAAAAGATGGCTTCCGTGCGGGGGCTTACATCGGCCCCGGGATGACTCGGAGGGTCAGGCGCGAACCTTCGGCGCCGCCACGGAATACGCGCTGGGTTGCCTTCTGGAAGTCCTGCTGGAGGGCGCGGGGAATTTCCATGAACTTCTGCGGATTGCGGTCCGTTAGCGGGAACCAGGAGCTTTGCACCTGCACGAGGATGCGGTGACCCTTGCGGAACGTGTGGTAGGCATCGGGCATGGCGAAGGCGATGCGGTCGCGCTGGCCGGGTTGGAATGGCTCCGGCTTTTCAAAGCTCTTGCGGAACTTGCCGCGGAAGGGTTCGCCGCGGACCAGTTGTTGGTAGCCGCCCATTTTGACGGGGTTCTTTTCGTCGTAGGCGGGGAAATCGCCGGGATAGCCGTCAATTAGCTTTACGACGAAATCGGAATCGGTGCCGGTGGTGGACACGGCGAGGCTGACTTCGACGGGGCCGGCGATGGTCAGGTCTTCGGCCAGGACTTCGGATTCGTAGGTCAGGACGTCGGTCCGCTGCGAGGCGAAACGCTGATCGTCGGTCATATAGTCGCGCTGCATTCCCATGTTGGTGTAGCCGAGATAGGGCACGGGTTTATTGGGGTCGCTGACGTATTCGTCGAACGCGGCCGATGGTTCGGCCTGCCAGGCGAGTTTGCCGTTTGCGTTGAGCCAAATCGACTTGGGGGCGGCGGTGGCGGGGGGCCAGGTTTCGTGCTGGCGCCATTCGTTGCGGCCGGTTTCGAAGACCCAGGCACGGGGGAATTTGCCGTCGCCTTTTCCTTTTAGAAAGTGCTGGAAGAAGGCGAACTCGATTTTTTCGCGGTAGTATTCGCCGGTTTTGGCGCCGAACTGCACGTTGCCGACAGCTTTGCCGTCGCCGCGCGACCAGCCTCCGTGGGTCCAGGGGCCCATGACAAGCATGTTCGTTGCCGGCGGCGAGTTCTTCTCCATGAAGGCGTGGGAGCGCAGCGGTCCTTGCAGGTCTTCGGCGTCGAACCAGCCGCCTACCGTCATGACCGCCGGGCGGATGCGCGCGAGGTGTTTCCAGACGCTGCGCGCCTTCCAGAAGTCGTTGTAGGTGGTGTTTTCGGTGTTTTCGAGCCAGTAGGGGTTGCCGGTTTTGAAGTACTTCTCGTTGGCGTTGGCGAGGCCGCCCATGCGGAGGAAGAAGTCGTAGCCGTCGGGGGTTTTGAAGTCGAAGGGGACGCGGGGGCCGGGCGGGGCGGGATCGCCTTTACGTTCGACGAAGCTTTGGTAGAAACCGAAGTTAGCGCCTAACATGAAGGCGCCGTTGTGATAGGAGTCGTCGCCTAAGTAATAGTCAGTAACGGGGGCTTGCGGGGAGGAGGCGACGAGCGCCGGATGGGCGTCGATCATGCCGGCGGAGACATAGAAGCCCGGGTAGGAGATACCCCACATGCCGACTTTCCCGTTGTTGTTTTTGATGTTTTTGACGAGCCAATCGATCGAGTCGTAGGTGTCGGTGCTTTCGTCGGTGTCTTTGGGGTTACTTTTGACGGGTTTGTGGGGGCGGACCTCCTGCCAGGCGCCCTGGGATTGGTAGCGTCCGCGAACGTCCTGGTAGGCGACGATGTAGCCTTCCTTTTGGAAGTGCTCGGAGGGGCCGACGCTGGCGCGGTAGTGGTCGACGCCGTAGGGGGCGACGCTGTAGGGCGTGCGCAGGAGCATGATCGGGTAGGGGCCGGCGGTTTTGTCCTTGGGCACGTAGACGGAGGTGAAGAGTTTGACTCCGTCGCGCATGGGGAGTTCGAATTCGTACTTGGTGTACTTTTCGCGGACTGCGTCGGGGCCTTTTAGTTCTTCTGGGGGGGCGGCGGTTAGGGTGAGGGCGGCGGCGCAGAGGGCCAGCAAAACTCGCATGTTTTATTGTAGTGAAGCGAGGGGGCTAAGATGGTCGATGATGTTGAGGGCGTGCTCGAAAGCGGCTGCCGCGGCTCGCGCAAGAGGGAGCAGGCCCCTCTTCCTACCCGATTCGAAGGGGAAATGGCTGTTTTAGCGGGAACTTTACATCTGACGCGGGCTTATTGCACCAAATCCTGCAGCCGAATCGGATTGGCCGGCGCCGCCAAGGGCGCGACCGCTTCGTCGACGGCATAGGCGATGAGGGAGCTGTACCGATCGCCCGCGGGGTTCCGGTGCACGACGATTCGCATGTCCAGCAAATCCAGCACCCAGTACTCGGCGATACCGGCGCTGGCGTAGAGAGCGGCTTTTGCCCCGAGGTCGTAATCCTGAGTGGTTGCCGAGACTTCGGCGACGAGTAACAGGTCAGCCGGGCCTGGATTTTCAGTACGGAAATCCAGAAATGGCCGGCGTAGAACAAGCAGATCCGGTTCCGGTTGGTTCGTCGGCGTCAGACGCGGGCCGAGATCGATCGGAACCTCCTGCTCGACATACGCTTCGCCAAAAACCCGCTGCAGCCAAACGTGGAGGATATGCAGCACAATCGTATGAAGCCGGGATTTTGACAATTTCAGAATTAACTGCCCGTCGATGAGTTCGAAGCGTTCCCAATCGAGCAGCCCCGCCGTTTCCAATGCCTGGCAATCCACCCGCGTGAGCTTACGCCGGGTCTCGGGCGGAA
The DNA here is from genome assembly GCA_945860645.1 of Candidatus Sulfopaludibacter sp. SbA3. GTDB lineage: Bacteria > Acidobacteriota > Terriglobia > Bryobacterales > Bryobacteraceae. Next base: position 2,820 of record CAMATG010000757.1, read on the forward strand.
GTTGCGCGGAGTGAACTTCGACAACAGCAGGCATAGTTTCTTTTACCATACACGGATTGATCGCGGAGAGAGATAGAGAACCGTTCCAAGGCTCTCGCGCGCGCCGGCGCGACGACTCGACTGGGCGGATGCGGGAAGGCGGCTCTTTGCATCAGGCGTGCTGCTTCGACAACGGTACTTATGACCGGACCCGGTTAGAGAACGTGCTTCGGATTGCGAAGCGGGACGTGAGTGTCTGGCACGCCGGCAGTAATCAGACATACTTGGCACAGTTTCAAAATAGCTCCGGGCAATTGTCGTCGATGCGGTCGGTTTTGCGAGGACGCCTAAGCCGGGCGCGAACGACGGGTCTGTTCCCGGCGTTTGGGATTCCAGTACGCTGGGTAAGCTCTACCACCGGAAGACGGGAAGCGATTGGGTCAATCGCCTCTTCCGTGCGCCTGACCGGTTGGAGTAGGTCGCAGAACTGGACTACGAAACCGCCGCCGGCGAGGGTGGCGCCTATCACCGAAATCGGGATAGGGGGGAGCTTCACAACTCCTCCCCTCCCACACCACCGGACATGCGGGTCCGCATCCGGCGGTTCGGCGGGTTAAGCAATCAGTGAACAGTGAGTCTCGGAATCCCAAGCGAGTCGAAGTAGGCATTCGGCAGTGCAAT
>CAMATG010000758.1 GCA_945860645.1 Candidatus Sulfopaludibacter sp. SbA3
TTTGGGCCTTCGATCACATCGTTGCCTGGCATTGTGAACACGGGCCATCCGTTTGCGAGTTTTCTATTGGGGTATGCCGAGACGGCCAGTGCGACGGTGGTGGACAATCCCTCCTACTGGCGGGGGCGGTATTTCCGGCTGCAGACCACCGATAGCTATGAGTATTCGAAGAATTTGACGTTCAGCTTCAGTATTGCGACCGAGATCACGCCACCGCGCGTGGAGAAGTACGACCGGTTTGCCTCGGTGGATCTGGGCGCGTTGAACCCGGCGAACGGGCTGCCGGGGGCGCTGGTGTTCGCCAATAAGAATGGGAAAGGGCGGAGCCTGCAGCGGACGCGCGTGCGGCCGGAGACGAGCTTTGGCCTGGCGTGGAACCCGGGTGGAAACGCCAAGAGTGTGGTGCGGCTGAGCTATGGATTGAGCTACAGCAGCGTGCCGATTTACACGACGCAGTGGGCCACGCAGGGCTTCGTGGGCATTCCGACGCTGGTTTCCCCGAACATTCAATTGCAGCCGGCGATGAAGCTGGGCGACGGGTTTCCGGCGCTGGCGCGGCCGTTGCCGGACCTGCGTCCGGAGGCGGGCAATTTCACCAACGCCGATCTGGTGGACCCCTCGGCGACGCTGCCGATGTATCAATCGGCCGGGCTATCGATGGAGCGGGAGTTGCCGGGGCAGCTGCTGTTGAGCATCAGCCTGGGGCATTCGCGCGGGCAGCGGCTGTTTGTGTCCAACTCGGCGGCGAACCCGAACGCGATCCCGCTTTCGAATCTGGTGTACCGGGACGCGTTGAACAACGAGACCTTCCGCCGTACGCTGCGGCCGTATCCGCAGTATCAACGCTTCGACGTGTTCAGCTCCTGGCCGGCGGGCAACTACAAGCGCAACGCGGGCGTGGCGCGGGTGGAGAAGCGGTCTTCCACGGGATTGACGATGAACGCGACGTATGAATGGTCCAAGCAGATGGACGACTATTCGGGGCCGTACGGAATTCAGGACTTCTACCGGCGGCAGAACGAATGGTCGCTGACGTCGAGCAATCAGCCGCACCGGCTTTCGCTCAACTTCGCCTACGAGCTGCCGATCGGGTCGAAGAAACCGCTGTTGACCTTTAGCGATTGGCGGCGGCATTTTGTGGACGGCTGGTCGGTGAGCGGGATTACTTCGCTATCGAGCGGGGAGCCGTTGGCGCTGCGGCCGATGTTTAACAACACGGGCGGATTGGTGGATGCGCTCCGCGTGAATCTGGTGGACGGCGTGCGCGCGGCGGTGTCTAATCCCGGACCGGCGCTGTGGTTCAATCCGGCGGCCTTCGATCAGCCGGCGGATTTCACGGTGGGCAACGGGCCGCGAACCCATCCGCAACTGCTGAACCCCGGAGGGCAGAATCACGATCTTTCGGTGACCAAGCGATTCGCGTTGACCACGGAGCGGGTGGTGGAGTTGACGGCAACGGGATTCAATTTCACGAACACGGGCAACTGGGCGGATCCGGACAATCTGATCGGCCCGGCGTCGGCGCCGAACGTGAACGCGGGCAAGATCATCGGTTCGCGAGGCGGCCGCGTGATACAAGTGGGGATGAGGTTGAGCTTCTGATGCGAGCCCTGTTGCTGGCGTTGCTGATTCCGGGATTGCTGGCCGCGGCCGACGCGCGGCGGCCGCCGCGAACTCAACTGCGCGTGGCGGCGCCGGAGCAGGACCCGCCGTTGGATCGGGCGGCGTTCAAGGCGACGTTGGATGGGAGCCCCGCCAAAGTGCTGCGGGTGCGCGGGCCGAAGGACGATCTGATGCTGCTGGTGGTGTTGGACCTGACCGGCGATTTGACGCTGATCGACTCGGCGCGGCCGGCGCTGGTTGAGAAGTTGAGCGCGCTGCCGGCGAACAAGTGGGTGGCGGTGTTGAAGTCGCAGGACGTGCTGCAGGTGGTGCAGGACCCGACGCCGGACCGGGAGAAGACGGCTTCGGCGATTCGCGAATATGTGGCGACGGGAAAGGCGGGACTGCTGACGACGGTGGAGTCCGCGTCGGCGGTGGGGGATTCGCTATTGAACCGTACCAACGTGCGGGTGGCGGTGCTTTACGTGACCGACAGCAACATCTACAACTACCGGGAAGACTTCACGAATCCGGTGATTAATTCGAGCGATTCGCAGGATTTGAGCCGGCGGTTTCCGGACCAGTTGATCCGGGAGAAGATGCAGAAGCTATCCGACGGGCTGGCGTCGTCGGAGACGCCGTTGTACTTCGTCCATCTGAACTATTTTTCCGATCCGATCAACGAAGCCTACCAGCGCGGGCTGCTGCAGTTGGCCGAGGAGACCGGCGGCGCGGGCGCGTTCTGCCGGAGCCGCGGCGAGATCCCCGAGGCGGTGGAGAAGATCGTATCGGCGGCCGCGAAGCACTGGAGCGTGGCCGTGGAGTTACGTAGTGTGAAGTCGCGCACAGCGACCGTGGACCTGTTTAACGGCGAACGCGATGTGCCGAACCGTGTCCGATTCTCTTTGCGAAAGTGAGGCAATTTATGCGACCGATGCTCCCTTACTTGTTGCTGATTCCGGCCCTGGTGGCCGGTGGGCTGGGCTGGCGTGCCGAAATGGGCCGCAGGGAAGCCGTGCAGCGCGTGGCCGCGTTGGAACTGGCACGTGGGCAGAACGGCGCCTCCGCTCCGGCACTGGCGCCGGCCGCGGACGAGCCGTCCGGTCCTGAGCCTGCGACCACGGAGCCGCGTGTGGTGAAGGTGCCGATGGGAACCGACCCGGCGCCCTATTTGAAGACGATCGATGAACTGCGGGAGCAGCTGAAGGCGGCCGCGGTGGAGTTGAGCGGGGCCAAGGATGAGGCGCTGCGCGCGGAAGCGCGAGTGACGGCGGAAACCGCGGAAGCCCGGCGATTGAAGGTGCAGTTGGAGGAGTTGCGCGAAGACGCGCAGTCCGCCCGGCGGGTGACCGAGGCGGTGCAGGCGGAGCTGCGGGCGAAGGCGGAACGGCTGCTGAAGGCGGAGACCTCCGAGAAGTTGCTGCAGGAGCGTTCCGCGCAGGCCGAGGCGGCGGCGGCGAAGGTGGTGGTGGCGACCAAGGAGCTGGAGGATTTGAACCGGCGGCGGGAGGCGTTTTTGACCACGATTCTGCGGCGATTCCGGGAAGTGAACGACCTGTACCGGAACTTCACGCTGGCCGCGCAGACGCGCGACACGCCGGCGACGGGACTGCAGGCGGGCGATCTGTCGCGGATCCAAACAACGATTCAGCAGGCCGAGGATGACCTGCGGCAGTTGCAGACGCTGAACGCGCGCGTGGCGCAATTGGCGCGCGCGACGAAGTAGCTCAGGCGTTGGCCTTTTTTTCGCAATCGGCCGAGCAGAAGAAGACGGCTTTGTCGCCGGACCCGTAGCGGATCATGGCGCCTTCCGGCTTGTAGGTGCCGCAGGTGACGCATTTGCGCAGCGTGGTGGCGGCCGGGCCGGCGGT
>CAMATG010000759.1 GCA_945860645.1 Candidatus Sulfopaludibacter sp. SbA3
CGCAAGCGGCCGGTGGATGCGGCAGCGGGATGTGCGGTATGCCGGGATTCTGCAGTAAGAACTGATTTCGCCGTTTATTCCCCTTTTTTTCTTGACCTTCGCTGTTCGTTCGCCCATACTGTTGCTGATATGGCTCTGACACGGCGGCAAAAAGAGGTTCTGGAGTTTCTGGCGGAGTTCATTGAGAAGAACCGCTACTCGCCTTCCTACGAAGAGATTGCGGAGGGGTTGGAGCTGAATTCGCTCGCCACCATCCACAAACACATTTCGTCATTGGAATCGAAGGGGTATCTGCGCCGGGCGTTCAATCAGAGCCGGTCGCTGGAGATCGCGCCGCGGTATGCGGCGGAGGTGGAGAAGCGTAAGGCAGTTGAAACGGGATTGGCGGTGCCGTTGTGGGGCAAAATTGCCGCTGGTACACCGGTGGAAGCGCCGGCGAATCCGGAGATGCTGCACTTCCAGGACTTCGTCGGGAATTCGGAGACCTATGCGCTGCAGGTGCGCGGGGAGTCGATGATTGACGACCACATCTGCAACGGGGACTACGTACTGATCCAGAAGACGGAGAGCGTGCGGGATGGGGAGATCGTCGTGGCACTTGTGGACGGGATGGAGTCGACGTTGAAGCGGCTGTACCGGGAAGCCGATGGGCAGGTCCGGCTGCAACCGGCAAACTCGACGATGGAGCCGATCTATGTGGCGCCGACGAGCCTGCAAGTGCAGGGGAAACTGATCGCGGTCCTGCGAAAGTATTAGTCCTTGCGGTTTCCAATGGCGAGCGTGGAGAAGATGGACACCATCAGCGTGTGATTGTTTTCGATCACTCTGCCGCTGCGTTGCTGGAGGGTCTGCTCCATGAAGCCGATTTCCAGGCGTGACTTTTTCGGCAAGGCGTAGGTGATGGCGGCATAGGCACGGTTCTGGTCGAAGACGTTATTGGCGACGTTTTTGCCGAAGTTCACAAAGATCTCATCGTAAAGCGCGAGACCAATGCGCCCTTTGATAGGGATCATTACGCGATACATATAACGGAAGCGATTTTCATGGCGCCAACGGGTGACGGTTCGGTCCCCGTTCGGAGCAACGGAGAGTTCGCCGAGTTCGCGTTGTTCCAGGCGGTAACGATGTGCCATGGACACGCGGCCAATTTTATTGGTGACCTGCATTTGCTGAAAGAAACGGTGTTCCGGGAACGGGACGCCAACGGGAAATTCACCGTAACGGCTGGTGGCGATATAGCCATAGCCGGCGGTGAACATGATGTTTGGATGCAGGCTGTAGTTGACCGCGGGACGCACCAGGAGCTGTTGCCAATTGGTCAGAACATTGGAGCGGCGCCATTGGCCTTCCAGGTGGAGTCCCCATTTGGTTTCGCCAATGGGATGGTCGCCAAAGTAGTTCCACCACCCATTGGCGTTGTTTCCGTGAATCCGCCCGGAGATCGACTGGGCATTGGCTATGTGGAAAATTGCTAGAGTGCAGAAGAAAAGGGAAATTCTCACGATGTGGTATCTGTTGCTGTTGATTGTCTCGGCAAACGTATGGGCTCAACATACCCATACTTCCGATGTTAAGGCTGCTGGAGTGGCAGAGGCACTCCCTGCGACAGGGGAGTATTCGTTCCGGATTCATACCAGAAATCCGAGATGCCAGCAGTACTTCAACGCCGCTATAGCCATGATATACGGCTTTAACCACGACGAGGCGCAGCGGTTGTTTGCGCGGGCGGCGGAGTTGGATCCGGCGTCGCCGATGCCGCATTGGGGGATGGCGCTCTCGTTGGGAAGCCACATCAACAACGACCCGGAGGCGGAGCGGGAGCGAAAGGCGTGGGAGGCGATTTCTCGGGCGCGGACATTGACGGCAGGGGCGCCGGCGCATGAGCGGCGTTACGTGGAGGCGCTGGCGGCGCGCTATTCGGGGGACGGGAAGGCAGACCGGGAGCAGTTGGCGCGGAACTATGCGGCGGCGATGGCGGGGTTGCATCGGGATTATCCTGATGATCCGGACGCGGCGACGCTGTATGCGGAGAGCCTGATGAATCTGAACCCGTGGAAGTATTGGGCTTTTGATGGATCGCCGACGGAGGGGACGCTGCAGTTTGTGGGGGTGTTGGAGAACGTGCTGCGGCGGTGGCCTGAGCATCCGGGGGCGAACCACTATTACATCCATGCGGTGGAGGCGTCGCCGAATCCGGAGAGGGCGTTGGCGGCGGCGAACCGGTTGGGGAAACTGGTTCCGGCGGCGGGGCATTTGGTCCATATGCCGAGCCATATTTATGCGCGGCTGGGGATGTGGGACGGGGCGGCGTCGGCGAACGCGGCGGCGGTGGGGGTGGATCGTTCGTACTTGAAGGGGAAGCCGGCCGATGGGTTGTATCCGCTGATGTACTATCCGCATAACATTCACTTTTTGCTGTATGCGCAGGGGGCGGCGGGGCAGTGCGCGGCGGCAGCGGGGACGGGGAAGGAGTTGGTGGCGCAGGTGGGGCCGGGGCTGGAGGCGATGCCGATGCTGCAGGGGTTTGTGGCGTATGTGTATCAGCTGTCGGTGTGGTGCCCTGACGTGCCGCTGGCGGCGCCGTTGGCGGAGAAGTATGCGTTGGCGGGCGTGGCGTATCAGTATGCGCGGGGGACGCGGTTGGCTTGGGGTAAGGATCTGGCTGGGGCGCGGGGGGCGCTGGGGTTATTGAAGGTGGCGGCGGGGAAGGTGGCGCCGGAAACGATATACGAGGCGGCGTATACGTCGGCGTATTTGACGGTGGCGCGGGCGGCGTTGGAGGCGCGGATTGCCGATGCGGCCGGGGATTTGGAAGGGGCGGCTGTGTTGTGGCGGGAGGCGGTGGCGGCACAGGACACGCTGCGCTACGACGAGCCGCCGATTTGGTACTACCAGGTGCGGCAGTCGTTGGGGGCGGTGCTGTTGCGGGCGGGGAAGTTGGGGGAGGCGGAGGCGGTGTTACGGGGGTCGTTGCGTTTGCAGGCGCGGGATGGGCGGGCTTTGTTTTTGTTGGGGAACGTACTGGCGGCGCAGGGGAGGGAGCGGGAGGCGGCGTTGGTGGAGGCGGAGTTCCGGGCGGCGTGGAAGGGGACGGGGGTGTTGAAGGCGGAGGAGTTGTAGGAACCCGTGTGTGACACGGGTTCCTTGGGGTTGTTAACGGCGGCGGAGGCGGAGGAACCCGAGGGCGCCGAGGCCGCTGAGCATTAGCAGCGAGGTGCCGGGTTCGGGCACGCCGGCCGAGTTTACGACGGCCTGATACGTCACGAAGGCGCTTGCGTCATTCAACAAGAGGGTACCGCCGCTCGTGGTGACAGCGGGCGAAGCGGCCCACTGCTGGATGGCGCCGGACGAAGAGCTGGTGGGTCCGAAGGAAGAGAGGAGGTCATACGTCTGAAAGCCGTTGTCGGAGGTGCTGACGAGGTCGCTTCCCAGGTTGCTTCCGTTGGACCGTGAGAACCCGGCAAGACTGGC
>CAMATG010000760.1 GCA_945860645.1 Candidatus Sulfopaludibacter sp. SbA3
GGGACAATCTGCTCAGGACCGTCGGCGGGATCCCCGTCGTACCCAACAAAGCTATTGAGACCTTCCAAGTCAGTAAACGGCATCCTTCATTTCATCGGCTGGCACTTCCGCCTTCTATAGAGGACTAAGTACAAAATCGACGTCGACCCCGCGCTATGATGAGGGTTCGGGAACCTATTATCATGTCCACAACCCGCCGCAACTTCCTTCAGGCCGGATCCGCCACCACCATGCTGGCCGCCGCCGCGCCCGCCCAGACGCCGAAAGGCGCCAACGACAAGATCAACGTCGCCTGCATCGGCTTCGGCATCATGGGCCAGGGCGACGTCTCGACCGTCACCACGGTCCCCGGGGCGAAACTGGTGGCCGTCGCCGACGTTTACGAAGGGCGGCGCACCAAGGCTAAGGAAGGCTACGGCAAGGACATCTTCACCACCGCCGACTACCGCGAAATTCTCGCCCGCCCGGACGTCGACGCCGTCATCGTCGCCACGCCCGACCACTGGCACCAGATCATCGCCTGCGACGCCATGCGCGCCGGCAAGGACGTCTACTGCCAGAAGCCGATGGTGCAGAAGGTGGAGGAGGGCGCCGCCGTCATCCAGGCTGAGAAAGAGACCAAGCGGATTCTGCAAGTCGGCAGCCAGCGCGCCAGTTCGATTCTGTACGCCAAGGCGCGCGAGGTGATCAAGCAGGGCTCGATTGGCGAGGTGCGGATGGTGGAGGCGTTCTGGGATCGGAACTCCGCGCTGGGCGCGTGGCAGTACTCCGTTCCGCCCGACGCCACGCCGCAGACGCTCGATTGGGACCGATTCCTGGGCCATGCGCCGAAGCGCCCCTTTGAACCCATCCGCAGCTTCCGCTGGCGCAACTATCAGGACTACGGCACCGGCGTGGCCGGCGATCTGTACGTCCACCTGTTCACCGGTATCCATTACGTGATGGATTCCAACGGCCCCAACCGCGTCATGTCGACCGGCGGTCTGTACTACTGGAAAGACGGCCGCGACGTGCCGGATTTGATGCTCGGCATGTACGACTATCCCGACACCAAGGCCCACAAGGCGTTCCATCTGTCGATCCGCCTGAACTTCGAAGCGGGCGGCGGCGATGGGTCCGGGTTCCGTTTCATCGGCACCGAAGGGGTGCTCGATCTCGCCGTCGGGGGCGCGTTGGTTCTGAAGCGCAAGCCCAAGGACACCGAACCGGGCAACACGGCCGGGACGTTCTCCAAGGCGACGGCGGACCAGATCCTGCGCGACTACCGCGGCAAGTACCCCGCCCAACGGGCCACCGCCGACGGTATGCGCGCCAACACCGAACAGCGCTGGGTGCTGCCGCCGGGGTATACGGAGCAGTACGCGCACCACGAAAACTTCATCAACGCCATCCGCTCGCGGAAGCCGGTAATTGAAGACGCCACATTCGGCCTGCGCGCCGCCGGTCCGGCGTTGCTTTCGAACGTCAGCCACTTCACGCGGCAGACGATGCACTGGGATCCGGAGAAGATGGTGGTTAAGGCGTAGGGCGAACGCGGCCCACGCCTTTCCCGATCAGCCACTCTTTCAAGTACGCAAAAACCGCCGTTGTTGCGCCAATATACAGGGTGGTCTTCACCTCCATGTAGATCACCCAATCATCCCAGACGAAGATCTTGCTCCCGGCGTTCCAGAGCCCGGCTCCGGAGCCCCCATCTACGACCAACGCCAACAAAAGGACAAGCCCGCATGAGGCCCACCCGATGCGCACGGGCGTTTTGGCAAGGCGAGGTGCGATCCCGCATCCGAGTACAGTCAGCAGGCAAGCGGCCACGAAGTAAGGAATCGCAAACGGCCAGATCAGTTCCCAGTAATGGTCACGGAACTCGTCCCCGGTCGGTGACGGACAGTTGGCGCAAAAGAACGTCGCCATCGGGCCGCCACCGTCCTCTGAAATCGGACAGAGTTTCCAGAGGACGATAAACACGGCGGCGTAGTAGCTCGGACTTACCCAAGCCCAAAACCAACGCAAGGGCTACGCTCCAAACGCCTTCCGCAACACCCCATAGCTCTTCGCCACGGCGGTCTTCGGATCTTCCTTCCCTTCCATCTCCAGCGACACCCACCCCTTAAATCCAGCGCCCCGCAGAATACCGGCGATGCGCGGATAATCCAGGTCCAGCGTGTACCATTCCCCGCCGCCATAATAGGTCTTCGCCTGGACGATCGTCGCCAGCCCAGCCAGCCGCCCAATGCCCTCGTACGGATCGCCCGGATAGTTCCCCGTGTCCATGTTGATCCCCAACCACGGCGAATTCACCGCCTTGTGAATCGTCAGCAAATTGTCGATCTTCGTCGTCAAACCCCAGTGGTTTTCGAGCGCCAGCATGATGCCCTCTTTTTCACACGTCGCCAGGCACTTCTGGATCGAATCGATGCACCAGCCGAAGGCATCTTTGTCGGTATACCCGGGCAGCGCCGGCTCATCGCCCTTTACCTTCATCAAATCATCGAACAATTTGATCGTCTTCCAGCGCCCGCTATTCAGCCGCACGCACGGAATCCCGAGCCGCCCCGCCAATTCCAAACAGTACGTCGTATGGTCGATCATCTTTTTCCGCTCCGCCGCGTCGGGCGACACGAAGTCCTGATGGATCGACAGCATCGGGAACGAAAGCCCCCGTTCAAACGCCATTTTCTTCAGCTTCGCCAGATACGCGGGCGATTCGTCCACCATCTGCCGGTGCAGGATTTCCACGCCGTCAAAGCCGAGCGAAGCCGCGTGCTCAATCACATTTTCAATCGGATACTTTTCCGTCTTGAAGTGCCAATAGCTGTAGGTGGAAACCGCCAGCGGAATTCGCCCCTTGAAAGGAGCCGCCGAAACCGCGGGCACGCCCGCCGCCCCCATCGCCACCGAACCGAGAACCGAACGTCGAGAGATCATGAGTCCCATTGTCACCCAATCGCCGCACCGGTAAACAAAGCCTTTCGGCGCGCGGGTCCGCAAACTGATAGGCTAAAGATGTTTCACCTTCTATGGAAAGTACCGCAAAAGGGGTCACCCCCATCACCAAGGCCCGGCATTTGAACTGGATCACCATCATCTTCCTGGCCCTCTTCCACGCGGGCGCACTGGCCGCCCCGTTCTTCTTCGAGTGGAAATCGTTGGCTGTAATGGTTCTGCTCTACTGGATCACCATTGGTTGGGGAATTGGCATGGGCTACCATCGCCTGCACACCCATCGTTCCTACATCGTGCCGAAATGGATTGAGTATCTATTTGCCATCTGCGGCACTCTCACCCTGGAAGGCGGGCCCATTTTCTGGGTCGCCACCCACCGGATTCATCACCAGAAGTCCGATCAGGAAGGCGATCCGCATTCGCCCCGCGATGGCAAGTGGTGGTCGCACATCGGCTGGATCATCTTCGGCGAATCCAAACACAACAAAACCGAAGAACTGGCCCGCTACACGCCCGATCTGGCGA
>CAMATG010000761.1 GCA_945860645.1 Candidatus Sulfopaludibacter sp. SbA3
ATAGATATACTTACCCGCCGCTACCGGCGAGGCGTAGTAATCACCCAATGCCCCCGGCAACCGGAACTCTTTCTTCACTTCCCCGGTCGCCAGATCATAGATTCCGGCCACCCCGCCATTGCGTACCGTATACACAAATCCGCCCACCACCAACGGCGACGGCACGTTGGGAACCGCCCGTTGCGCGCGCCACTCCACGGCCGTCTTCGTCAGGTCACCCTTCCCCTTCGGCCGAATGGAAAGCGTGGCCGATGGCTGCAGCGCCTGCACCCGGAAGCCATTCCATTCTGCTTCGTCCACCACCCCGTCGCGATTCTTGTCGACAGTCGGGAACACCGCCCGCGGCACACCCTTGGACTCGTCGAAATCCAGCCGCCCATTCCCGTTCCCATCGGCCGCCAGCACCGCCGCCCACACCGGGATTTGCGCCTCCTCGGCCATCGCATTGACCGACAAGATGATCCGGTCACCGGCCACCGCCGGCGAGGTTTTCGCCTGGCTCGGCAACCCCGAAACCCACCAAACCCGCTCGCCCGACTTGAGCGAATAGGCGGAGAACTCGATGTCCCCCAACACGCCCAGCACCGGCTCCGGGCCGGCCGTGAACAGCACCGGCGTCGAGTAGATCCCGCCCGGCGCATCGGGCCGCGGCTTGCGCCAGCGCTGCTCGCCGTTGGCCGCGTTCACTGCCAAAACAAAGGAGTCCCGCGCCTGATCGACCACCAGATAAACCGAGTCGCCATCGAGCACCGGCGACGCCGCCACGCCCTGCATACTGCCCATCTCGCCCAGCGGCAGCGTCCACTCTTCCCGGCCATCGAGCGCATAACTGGCCAGCCCGAACTCGGTGAAGAAGACGACCACGCGCCTGCCATCGGCGGCCGCCGTCGGCGCGGCCACGTCGTTCAGCTTATGGCGTTTCTGCGCCGTGCGCCGCTTCAGTTCGCGCCGCCACAGTTCGCGCCCGGTGGCAGTGTCATGGGCCACCGTCAACAGCGCCTCCCCGGCGTGGCCCGTCAGAATCACCTTACCACCGACGACGACCGGCGAGGACTTCCCCAACGGCGGAGCCACCTTCCAAGCGAGGTTTTTCGTAGGGCCAAACTCAACCGGCGGGCTGCCATCGGAGACCCCGGCGCCATTGGGACCACGGAACCGCGGCCAGTCCGTATCGGCAAACAAAGTCAGGGAGAGGGCGGCAACGGCGGTCCAGCGCATGCACGAATCCTATCACCTGTGACAGAATAGGCGGCTTATGCCGTATCGTTACCGGATTCTCTCGCTCTTATTCCTGTTGTCGATCATCACCTACCTCGACCGCGTATGCATCGGGATCGCCGGTACGCGCATCCAGGATGAGCTCTCGATCAGTACAGAGAGTTGGGGCCTGATCCTGGCGGCCTTCACGCTGTCCTACGCCGCCTTCGAGATTCCCGCCGGCGTTTGGGGAGACAAATACGGACCCCGCAACATTCTGGCGCGCATCGTCTTGTGGTGGTCGGCGTTCACCGCGCTGACCGGCTTGGCGACAAACTACTATTTCCTCCTGGTCGTCCGCTTCCTGTTCGGCGCGGGCGAGGCGGGGGCATACCCGAACATTTCGGCCTCGGTGTCGCGTTGGTTCCCGACACACGAACGGGCTCGCGCGGTCGGCATTACCTGGGCCGCCTCCCGGCTTGGCGGCGCGCTGGCGCCATTCCTGGTGGTCCCGATTCAGCAGATCTACGGGTGGCGCGCCTCGTTCTACATCTTCGGCGCGGTGGGCCTGGTTTGGACGGCCTGGTGGTGGTTCTACGCACGGGACAATCCGCGCGACAAGGCGGGCATCAGCCAGGAGGAGCTCGATTTGATCGGCGCTCCGAAGGAAGTGGCCGCGCACGTTTCGTTGCCGTGGAATCAGGTCCTGCGTTCCCGCAACTTCTGGGTGCTGCTGGCCATGTACCACACCTATTGCTGGGGCTCGTACTTCTATCTGGGCTGGCTGCCCACCTACCTGCAGCGCGGCCGCGGGTTCACCGAAAACGAGATGAAGTTGTGGGCCACGCTCCCCTTCCTCTTCGGCATCGTGGGCAACTTGTCGGGCGGCGTCGCCAGCGACTATCTGAGCAAAAAGTATGGCCTGAAGATCGGCCGCCGAGTGATCGGCTCGGCTGGGCTGGCGCTCTCCGGACTCTTCATGCTGGGCACATCCCAGACCGAAAACCGGGAACTCGCGGTGCTCTTCCTGGCGCTCGGCTACGGGAGTATGGACTGCATGTTGCCCGTGTCCTGGGCGATCTGCATGGACATCGGCAAGAAGTACGCCGGCTCCGTAAGTGGATCCATGAACATGGCGGGACAGGTGGGCAGCTTTGCCAGCACCGCTCTGTTTGGTTATTTGGTGAAGTGGCTGGGTAACGACTACAACAAGGCGCTCGTCCCGTTGGCAGTGATGCTACTGATCAGCGCGGCGCTGTATGTCTTTATCGACCCGACCGAACAACTGGTAGTGGAGAAGGCCGAAACGCCGGCACCGCATCCGGTGCCGGCGTAGGCCCGGAAGTTTGTCCTAGCTGTACTGCGCGGCGCCGGCCGACATCATCGACGGCGGAGCAGTGTCGCGGAGCATACGGGCAATCAGGAGAAGCTTGGCGTCTACTTCGCCCATTTTCTCTTCAATCAATGCCAGGCGGAGCCGCAGGACATCGTCGCTCTCGGGCTTCCCACTTTGAGTGGTCAGCACCGCACAGCGGGCGAAGTCGGAGATGGAACGGGCGCCGCCCGTTTCGCAAGCCTCTCGCAGGCTCTGGAACTCGTCTTCGCTCACCCGGAAGTTCACCAGTCGGTTGCGTGGTTTCGTGACGGCCATTATTCGATACCTCTATATGCTTAGTGGGCGGGGGCAGACAAAACTCTCACCGATGCTGTAGATTTGTGAATAATCGGTACTACAGATAGTCGCGGTACCCTAGTTTGCGGGGTGTTTGTATTCTCAAATTCTGTGTTTTGGCATCTTCGAGCTCGGGAAACTCCGTATTCATCGGCACGGAGAAGACGCGCATCCTCATCGACACCGGTCTGAGCCGGCGCGAAACGGTGGCGCGGCTGGCCTCGATTGGCGAAAGCCTGGACAAGATTGACGCCATTCTGATCACTCACGAACACTCCGACCATATCCTGGGCCTGCCGGTGATTGGCCGCACCGTGGGCAAGCCGATCTACTGCACGCACCTGACGGCGGAGGCTCTGGACTGGGACGAGATCCGCACGCCGAAGGAGACCTTCGCGGCTGGCACGGGGTTTCAGATTGGCGATATCGAGATCGGCAGCTTCACGATTCCGCACGACGCGGTGGACCCGGTCGGATACACGGTTCGCGCCGGTGGCGTCCGCGCGGCCGTCGTCACCGATCTGGGCTACATGCCGGATTCGATCAAGATGCATCTGCGGGGCACGGACCTGTTGCTGCTCGAATCCAACCACAATCT
>CAMATG010000762.1 GCA_945860645.1 Candidatus Sulfopaludibacter sp. SbA3
CGCCGTCGATGGCGGGATCGCAGGTCAGGTTCGGCCGCGGGCTGCCGGCGAAGGTGTTTGTCAGATTGGTTTGTTCGATCGAGCCCCACGGCGCTCCGGAGTGGATTTCGGCGATCAGCCCGAGGCTCCAGCCGCCAATGACCGCGTCGAGGAACGGGTTCTTGATATCCAGACTGCGCCCCTTGCCGACGGGCAGTTCGTAGACGGAGCTGCCGATGATGCGGTGGCGGAGGTCGTTGCCGGAATAGGATTTGTCGAGGCTTCGCAATTCGGGATGGGTATAGCCGTTGCCTTCGGCGCCGGCAAACTCGCTGCCGCCTTCGATGTTGTCGAGGTACTTCGACCAGGTATAGTTCGCGAGCAAGTTCAGGCCCTTCAAGTAGCGGCGTTCGACTTTGAGGTTGAGCGCGTGATAGTTGGAGTTGCCCCAGTTCGGGGTGAGGCGCATGACGTTGTTGTACTGGGGGAAGAGGCGGGCGGTTTGCGTCTGCGCCGCGGGGCCGCGCCCGTTGACGAGGGGAATGTAGTTGATGTTGACGGCGGCACCGCCCAACTTTGTTCCCAGATTTCCGAGGTAGGCGGCTTCGAAGAGCAGGTTCGCGCCCAGCTCACGTTGGACGGTGAAATTCAGCTGTTGGGAGTAGCCGTTGACGTGGTCCTGCGAGATAAAGTCGGGTGCGGCGCGGGGTGCGGTTCCGACGGGAACGGCGCCCCAACCGGGCCCGATCGCTTCGCGGGTTCCGGTGGGCAAGCCGTTGCGGAAGAGGAAGGCCGGCGTCAAGCCGCCGTCGGGAGAAGAGAAGGAGAAGTTCGCGCCAAAGCCCTGGGACAGCGTGTTGACCACGGCGCCAAAGTAGGCGCCGAGGTAGTTAATGCCGTAGCCTCCGCGGACCACGGTGCGGGCCATGGGTTTCCAAGCGAAGCCGATGCGCGGGGCGATGTTGTTCTTGTCCATCGGGTGCGCATATTTGCCGAGTCCATCGCGCCCGGAATAGGTGACGATTCCCGGGGTCCGGGAGATGGGATTGATGGCCGTGCCGTTGAAGCCGCTCTGCCGGTTGTCGAGGCGCTCCCAGCGGGGCGTATCGAGTTCCCAGCGCAGGCCGAGGTTCAGGGTGAGGTTTTTCGAGATCTTCCAATCGTCCTGGATGTAGGCACCGTAGTAGTCGGTGCGGGCCTCCAGCAGGTCCGGCCGGTTCTGGCCGGCGCTGGTGGTCCAGCCGAGGAGGAGCGAAGCCATGCCGCTGCGGGTGGCGCGGTCATTGAATGTGAAGGTCCCGCCGCCGGTTTGGGACAGCTCATCTTTGTTGAGCGAGTAGCGGAATTCAAAGCCGGTCTTGAGGGTGTGCTTGCCCTTGATGACGGTCAGGTTGTCGACCAGGTGATGGGTGAGGATTGGGGTTTGGATCCGCTCATTCGGGGCGACGCTGAAGCCGGATTGGCCGGTTACCGAGATGACGGGGAAGGAGTTGGCGTCGACGCCCTTGAGGCCGATGGACTGATTGAAATCGGAGCCTGTTCCGGCCGCGCGGTTGATGTGCATCCGGATGGAGTAGCCGTAGCGTGCTTCATTCAGGATGGTGGGGGAGAAGTTGTGCATCCAGGAGCCGAGGATGGAGTGGATCTTGTTTTCGCGAATGCCGGCGCGGGTGTCGGCGATGGGGTTCGGGTAGGCGCTGGCGATTTCCTGGGGCGCGGCGATGACGCTATAGCGGCCAAAGAGGCGGCCGTTGTTGCCCAGGGAATGATCGACGCGGGTGGTGAGGGAGTCTTGCGTTAGTTTGTCGGAGAGGTTGACGACGTAGTTGGCGCTGGGGGCGCGGGTGATATCGGAGGCCACATTGGAATTTGGGTAGAGAGCGGCAATTTGGCGGGCAATGGGATCGATGCGGGCGGCGGGAATGAGGTTGCCGGGGAAGGGTTGGGCGGTGGAGGGGTCGAGCACGGCGATGTCCCGGCGGTTGGAAAAATCACCGACCCGTTCGGGAGCGTGGGGGACGATCAGGTTGGAGACGGTGACGCCGTCGCGGCGCCGGGCTCCTTCGTAGTTGGCGAAGAAGAATGTGCGGTCTTTCCGAATGGGGCCGCCGAAGGAGGCGCCGAAGATGTTGTAGCGCAGCGGGGCTTTGCGGGAGGCGAAAAAGGTTCGGGTGTCGAGTACTTGATTGCGGAGGAATTCGTAGGCCGCGCCGTGATACTGATTGGTTCCGGAGCGCGTGGTCATGAGGATCAACCCGCCGCCGGCGCGGCCGAACTCGGCCGAGAAATTGCTCATCTCCGCTTTGAACTCCTGCAGGGATTCGGCTGGAGGATTCAACTGGAGTTGCGCTACGCCGAGCGACATGTTCTGCACGACCGCGCCATCCAACTGCCACATCTGGTTCTGGCTGCGTCCACCGGCCATGGAGAACATGGGTACTTGTTCGCCGCCCGTTTCGCTGGAGAATGTTACGGCGCCGAGGAGGCGCACCAACCCCGCGGTCCGGCGGCTTTCGAGGGGCATGTTCAGGACCGTGGTGCGCTCAATTAACTGGCCTACGGAAGATGTTTCGGATTCGAGCAGCGCCGCCTGGGCGGTGACTTCCACGGTTTCTGAAACCGCGCCGAGCGTGAGGCGGAGATTGACGGTGCGGGTGATGCCGGTCTCCAGCGTGATGCCGCTTTGCAGGGCTTTTTTGAAGCCGGCTTTTTCGACGGTGACTTCGTACTCGCCGGGGATGAGGGAGGGGAATTGGTAGTTCCCGGATTCGCTCGTCGCGGCTTCGGTGACGATGCCGGTCAGCGTATTGCGGGTGATGACTCGTGCGCCGGCGACGATGGCGCCGGAATCGTCAGAGACCGATCCGGTGAGGCGAGATTGTGTTTGAGCAAAGACGAGCGAACACAACGTCGCTAACAAGGCGAGAATCGACCCAATACGCATGCTGACTAGCTTATACCAACACGCTTGGGGGCGCGCTGGTTCCTTTGGCGGGGAGGGCTTTCGTGGTTCAGGTGGCCGTCTTCTATCCAGTCCCACTTGTGGTACCATCGCGCCTGTTAGCTATCAACCACTATGGGCACACTTATATTCGGCGAAATCAAGAAACTCGTAGATAACTGGTGGACGTCACTGCCCGCCACCGATCCCGCCGATGTCTGGAAAACCTGGGACCCCAGTACTTACTACCTTTGGGGTGCGAACTCCGGCAATTACGACGGCATCCCAGTTGGCGGCTCGCTTCACGGGGACGGGATGGCGAGCGTCAACTCCGGGCCCACCCGCGGCCGCGCCCATCCGCATTATGTCGGCGTCATTACTATGGCCCAGTCCGACCTGCCCAAGAATGACCCGATCTTTCAGGCTCTTGCGGCGAAACTGGCCGCCGGTCAAAACGTTGTCATTCCCACCTTCCACGGCAAGTTGTCACTCGGCACCGGGATCGGCAGCACTATCCCCGACTGGGACGCTATTCAGGCAT
>CAMATG010000763.1 GCA_945860645.1 Candidatus Sulfopaludibacter sp. SbA3
CACCATCAGCGGGCTCTTAATCTTCCCCGCCGAGTTCAACGGAGATTGCCGCGTCAGCTGCGCCTTCCCCTCCGCCGTCCCCGGATCGGCCATACGCGTATGGAACATCTTCCGCCCCGCTTCCCAGTACGGCGGAATCGAATCCAGCAGCGTCAGCAGGTTCGACGGCGCCACAATCGCCACGCCCGCCGCATACAGATCGGGCGTAAACGCCACCCCGGCCAGCGTCGCGTAGCCGCCATACGAACCGCCCATAATGCCCACCCGCTTCGGGTCCACGGTCCCATTCGCCACCAGATGCTTCACGCCAAACGTCAAATCGTCCTGCATCGTCTCGCCCCACTTGCCATTCCCGGCGTTCAAAAACTTCTTCCCAAACCCTGTACTCGCCCGGAAGTTCGGCTGCAACACCGCATACCCGCGGTTCGCCAAAAACTGCGCCAGCCCGTTATACCCCCACATATCCCGCGCCCACGGCCCGCCGTGCGGCAACACAATTAACGGCAGCGGCCGCTTGGCGCCCTTGGGAATCGTCAAATACGCCGGAATCTCCATCCCGTCGGAGGACTTATACCGGATCGATTCCATCGCCGCCAGCGCCTCCCGCGGCAACTTCTCCCGCACCTTATACTGCGGCGCCGTCGCCTTCGTCTTCCGGTCAAACAGGAACACCTCGCCCGGATCGGTGTCCGAAGAAACGCTAATCAAACACTTCTGCTCGTCCCGCGTGCAACCGGCAAACCCAACTTCCCGCCCCGCGAACTTCTTCCGCAGCAGGTTGTAATCGGCCTCCTTGGCCTTGTTCCGGTAATACATCCGCGTCCGGTCTTCCGTATAAGAGGTAGCGTCCAGCTCATCGGTAATCTCGGAAAAACGCGCACTGCCGAAGTCCACCCGCTTGTTCGGATCGCTCTCCACCAGCTCCGTCTTCCCCGTCGCCACGTCCAACAGGTACAACCCCGTCAGGTCCACGTTCGCGCCCCCGTTCGATTCCAAATACGCGCGCTTGCCGTCTTTATGGAACCGCACCACCCCGCACCCTTCAAACACCGTGCAGGTGTAGATCACCTTGAACCCATCGGCGTCCACCCGCAGAATCTCCGTGTCCCCGTTCCCCGCCGTCCGCGACGCCATCCGCAAATTCCCCGCCAAGTCAAACACCCACGCCCCAATTCGCTCGGTGTTCTTCCGCAACAGCGTCTTCTCGCCGGTGGAAACCTTCAATCGATATAGATCATGCCAAGCCTTATCCCGGTCATTGATACCCATGAAAAACGTGTCCGGATCATTCTTCGGCGATCCGTACAGAATCGTCGTCACGCCCTTCGCATTCGTCAAGTTCCGCGGCTCGGGCTTCGCCTGCGCCGGGTCCAGCGCATACACATTGAAGTTCTCATCCCCATCGTTATCCTGGATATACAGGACAAACTTGGCATCTCTCGTCCAGAAATAGGCCGGAATCGGCCGCTTGGCCGAAGCCGTCAGCGGCCTGGCGGCGCTAAAGGGCTCGGCAGCCCCTTTGATCCAAATGTTGCGGACGTTCTGAAACGGCCGCATGAACGTGATGTACTTGCCGTCCGGCGAAATCTGCGCGCCGGAGATCTCCGGATCGCCAAAAAACAGCTCCCGATCCAATAAAGGGGGCTGCTGCGCGAATGCAAAAGTCGCCGTAGCAGCAAGCAAAAGCAGTGTTCGGTCAATCATGGCTATACCCTCCTACGAGTCCAGCATATTTTTCGTTCCCTGAAGCGGGATAAAGTAGAAAAGCCGACTATGCACCGCCTGCCGCTCGCCCTCCTCTCCCTCACCGCCTTCGCCGCCGATTACGACGTCCTCATCCGCAACGCCCGCGTCGTCGATGGCGCCGGCAACCCCTGGTACCGTGCCGACGTCGCCATCAAAGACGGCAAAATCGCCAAAATCGGCACGCTCCCCGCCGCCTCCGCCACCAAAACCATCGACGCCGCGGGCCGCGTCCTCACCCCCGGCTTCATCGACGTCCATACCCACATCGAAGCCGGCATCTTCCTCGTCCCCCGTGCCGATTCCTTCCTCCGCGACGGCGTCACCACCCTCGTCACCGGCAACTGCGGCATGTCCGCCACCAACATGAAGCAGTTCTACGATCGCCTGGAAAAACAAGGCATCGGCCCCAACGTCACGGCCCTGATCGGCCACAACGCCGTTCGAAACGAAGTGATGGGCAGCGCCAACCGCGTCCCCACCGCCGCCGAACAAACCAAAATGAACGCGATCGTCGCCCAGGCCGTCCGCGATGGCGCCGTCGGCTTCTCCACCGGCCTCTGGTACGTCCCCGGCACATATTCCAAAACGCCCGAAGTCGCCGCCATGGCCCAAGCCGCCAAAGCCGCCGGCGCCCAGGTCTACGCCACCCACATGCGCGACGAAGGCATGTCCGTCGAAGACGCCATTCGCGAAGCGCTCGAAATCGGACGCCAGTCCAGCCTTCCCGTCCAGATCTCCC
This sequence comes from Candidatus Sulfopaludibacter sp. SbA3, assembly GCA_945860645.1. GTDB lineage: Bacteria > Acidobacteriota > Terriglobia > Bryobacterales > Bryobacteraceae. The sequence continues at coordinate 2,486 of CAMATG010000763.1, forward strand.
ACTTCAAAATCATCGATAAGCGCCGTTGGAGCAACTCCACGAAAACCCTCCAAATGGTGGAAGACGCCAGAAAAGAAGGCATGGACGTCGTCGTCGACCAGTACCCCTACACCGCCGCCAGCGCGACGATGGACATCTTCTTCCCCCGCGACGTCTTCGCCGACGGCCCCGCCGCCATCCGCGAACGCCTCACCTCCCCCGCCAGCCGCAAACGCATAGCCGCCCAGATGGCCACCGAATCCGGCCTCCGCCAGGGCCAGGCCGATTACGCCTTCGCCGTCATCGCCAGCTTCCCCGAGGACCGCTCCCTCGAAGGCAAATCCATCAGCGAAATCAACCTCGCCCGCGGACGAAAAAAGACCCTGACCGACGAAATCGAAACCATCATCGACATGCGCCTGAAGGGCCGCCCCGCCATCGTCTATCACACCATGAGCGACGAAGACGTCGACCGCATCATGCGCCACCCGCTCTCCGCCGTAGCCAGCGATGGCAGCCTCGTCCCCTTCGGCGAAACCATCCCCCACCCCCGCAACTACGGCACCAACGCCCGCGTCTTCGCCAAATACGTCCGCGAACGCCAGGTGCTCACCCTCGAAGACGCCGTCCGCAAAATGACCTCCCTCCCCGCGCGCACCTTCGGCCTCCGCGACCGCGGCCAGATCCGCGAGGGCTTCGCCGCCGACCTCGTCCTCTTCGACCCCGAAAAGGTCCAGGACCGCGCCGAATTCAACAAGCCCCACCAGTACAGCACCGGCTTCGATTTCGTCCTCGTCAACGGCGCCATCGCCGTCGAAGATGGCGTCCAAAACACAACGCGCCAAGGACGCGCCCTCCGCCACAAATAGGTTTTGTGGCAAACTCAAACGTTCATGCTCATTTTCCGCCTATCGTTCGGACTCCTCCTGACCGCGGCGGCGCTCTGTGCCCAAACCTCCGAAGTCTTCTCCTATCAAGTGGAGTGGCGCCTC
>CAMATG010000764.1 GCA_945860645.1 Candidatus Sulfopaludibacter sp. SbA3
GGCGGCTACCAGCCAGTTGCTCTGTGACGTGACCGTGGAGGGCGCATTGCGGGGGGCGGTGGCGGTGGTTTGCGGTCCTGCACAGTATGCGGCGGACGCTGATCCGAAGCCACCTGTGGCCGTGGCGATCCGGCGAGTGCGAGCTTTCGGATTTGGGCACGGGAAGGCACAGAAGGTGGGCAGCTATGCGTCGTTTGTAGCGGGTGCGACATGGCAGGTAGCTTTTGGTGAGGGTGCGGACGTGGTGGTTACTATGACGACGCCACCGCTCCTGGGTGTGCTAGGGTGGCTGGCGCAGTTGCGCGGGACTCGGCATTACATTTGGGAGATGGATGTGTACCCGGATGTGGCGGTAGAGTTGGGGGTGTTCCGACGAGGCGGGTTGGCGGACAAGGTAACTGGCTGGCTGGCGGATTTTCCGCGACGAAGGGCGGACGGGATTATTGCGCTGGGCCCATGTATGGAGGAGCGGTTGCGTCGACGCGGGCTTGGCGCGGTACCGATTCATGTGGTGCACAACTGGGCGGATGGCGCGACATTGCAGCCACGTGCGTTTTGCCGGGACGGGCGGTTGAAGGTGTTCTATTCCGGGAACATGGGGCTGGCGCACGATTTTGCAACGGTGCTGCCTGTTTTGCAGGACCTGGACGCGGGTTTTCTGTTCCGGTTTAGCGGTGGTGGGCCGCAGCGGGCCGAGGTGGAGGGCGCGGTGGCGGGGCTCGGATTTTGCGAGTTTCGCGGGTACCACGGGCGTAACGATTTGGCGGAGGCGTTTGGCGAAAACGATGTGGGGCTGGTGACGCAACGGGCGGAGACAATTGGAACGGTGGTGCCGAGTAAGGTGTACGGGATTCTGGCGGCGGGGCGCGGGGTTTTGTTTGTGGGGCCGCGCGAATCGACGGTGGGACGAATTATTGCGGAGTATGGTGTGGGGTGGCAGGTGCCGAATGGCGATACGGCGGGGCTGAAGCGGTTGCTGTGGCAGTTGCGGTTGAACCCGCAGATGGTGGAGGAGACGGGGCGGCGGGCCCGGGTGGTGTTTGAGCGCGAGTTTGACAAGAAGGGACAGGTGGAGAAGATTCTGCGGATTATTGGCGGAGGCGCGAATGGCAGCGCGCCGGACGTAGTTGGGTGAGCGGAGGTAGGGGGCGTTTTCGCGGCGAGTTTGCGCACCGGGCGGTGCTGGGGAGTTGGGTGGTGCTGGTGGGGTTCGTGGTGATGGGATCTTTGTTGCCGGCGGGATCTCCGGTGTTGGCAGCGGCGGGGCGTTTGCCGTTGACGGATAAGGCGATGCACTTTCTGGCGTATTTAGGACTATCGGTTCTGCCGGTGGTTGGGTTTCGGGAGCGGAGACGGGGGCTGGCGGCTGGGATGGCGATGTTCGGGATGGGGTGCTTGCTGGAGTTTGCGCAGCAGTTTTCGCCGGGGCGTGGCGTGGATCTTTTGGGCTTGGCGGCGAATGGCGCGGGGGTTGGGTGTGGCGTTCTATTGGCGCAGCCGGTGCGCGGGTGGATGGGGTAAGTTGCGGTCCGGAGCAAGGGCTTGCGGGGGCTCTGCCGGGGTGAGACGAGATGTTCCGGCTGGCGCGGCCGGGGGCCTAACGGCTGTTGCGTTGGTACCTGCGGTACTGCAGGCGGGGCACAGGCGAATTCGCTTCTTTTCGCTCGATTCGAAGGCCGGGGCGGTGCATGATGGGATATCCGGGAAAGATTTGTTAACTTTCTTGCCCCGGAAATCCCGCGGAATCCGCATATCCAGTTATCCGGCTGTATGTTCTCTTTACTCACATTGGCGATCAGTTCGTTTCTGTTATGGCTGCTGCTGACTCCGCTGGTCCGCAACTTCTCGGTGCGGCGGGGCTGGGTGGACAACCCGGATAGCGGACGGAAGGCACACCGGTGGCCGGTGCCGCGGACGGGCGGGGTGGCGTTGGTGGCGGCGTTTGTGGGGGCGTATGGCGTGCTGCTGCTGACTGGCCTGAAGGGCAGCGCCCTGGTGGACCTGGACGTGGTGTGGCGCCTGGCTCCGGCGGTGGCGATAATTTTGCCGTTGGCTTGATTGACGATCTGCGCGGGATGAGCGCCTGGCAGAAACTGTTGGGCCAACTGCTGGCGGCTGGGGTGGCGTTTGGCAGTGGCGTGCAGGTGCATGCGGTGGGCGGTTGGGCGATGCCGAGATGGATGGAGCTGCCGGCGACGCTGGCCTGGCTGGTGCTGATTACCAATGCCGTGAACCTAATTGATGGCATGGATGGGCTGGCGACGGGGGTGACGCTGTTTGCGATGCTGACTATTCTGACGGCGGGCTTGCAGGCGAATAACATTCCGCTGGCGATGGCTGTGGTGCGGCTAGCCGGGGCGCTGCTGGAAGGATTTTTGTTCCGGTTCAGCGGGGGCGGACCGCCGCGGGCCGAGGTGGAGAGTGCGCCGGGGGACCTGGCATGGTGCCGGTTTCAGGGGTATCACCGGCGGGAGGAGCTGGAGGGGGCGTTCGGGGAGAACGACATCGGGCTGGTGACGCAGCGGGCGGCGACGGTGGGGACGGTGGTGTCGAGCAAGGTGTACGGGGTGATGGCGGCGGGGCGGGGACTGTTGTACGTGGGGACGGGGCGGTCGACGGTTGGACGGATGATCGGTGAGCACGGTGTGGGGTGGCAGGTGGAGAACGGGGACATGGCGGGATTGCGGATGGTGCTGGAACGGCTGTGGGCGCGGCCGGAGGAAGTGGAAGAGACGGGGCGGCGGGCGCGGGTGGTGTTTGAGAGAGAGTTCGAGCGGAGAGGACAGGTGCGGAAGATCTGGCGCGTGTTGGAAGGAATGGGCCACGAACTGGGAACGATGCGGCGAGCGGAAGAGGCCGCAACCAAGGTATGACTGAGGCAAGAAGGGTATGGGTGGCCGGCCACCGGGGCATGGTGGGCAGCGCGATTGCGCGGCAACTGGCGGCGGCGGGATGCACAGTGATCACCGCCGACCGGAAAGAACTCGATTTGCGGGATGACGCCGCGGTGCGGTGGTTTGTGCGCGAGGAGAAGGTGGACGCGATCTACCTGGCGGCGGCGCGAGTGGGCGGGATTCTGGCGAATGACCGCTACCCAGCGGAGTTCATCACGGAGAACCTGCAGATCGCGACCAACGTGATTCATGCGGCGCACGAAGCGGGAGTGGAACGATTGCTGTTTCTCGGATCTTCCTGCATCTATCCGAAGTTTGCGCCGCAGCCGATTCCGGAGGCGGCGCTGCTGACGGGACCGCTGGAGCCCACGAACGAGCCCTACGCGATTGCGAAGATCGCCGGTATCAAGCTATGCGAAAGTTACAATCGGCAGTACGGGCGGCAGTACCGGAGCGTGATGCCGACCAACCTTTATGGGCCGGGGGACCACTACCATCCGGAGAACAGCCACGTGATTCCAGCGCTGTTGCGTCGTTTCGACGAAGCACGAGA
>CAMATG010000765.1 GCA_945860645.1 Candidatus Sulfopaludibacter sp. SbA3
CGTCGACGCCGGCGGGAGCGCGTATGTGGTGGGCAACACGTTGAGCGTGGATTTCCCGGTGACTCTCGACGCGACGCAGGCGCGCAACAGGACGGTTGCGAACAGCCCCGCGCGGGTCAAGATGGGCAACGGATTTCTGGCGCAACTGGATGCGGCCGGGGCCAAGCTGGTCTATTCGACGTACATCGGCGGGACCAATGACGACTGGCTGAACGGCGTGGCGGTCGGGGCCGATGGCGCCATCACCGTCACCGGTACGGCGGGCAGTTCTGATCTGGCGGCAACGCCGGGCTCCTACCAGACGCAAGCCTTCGGCGGGTTGGACCCGCTGCGACCGCTGGGGGATGTGTTTGTGGCGCGGTTCGGCAATCAGGCGCAGCCGGCGATTGGCGGGTTTGTCAATGCGGCGAGCTATACAAATAGCGCCGCGCCGGGGATGATTGCTGTAATCGCCGGGAGTAACATCGGGCCGGATAACTTACTGACCGCGGCGCTCGATGCCAATGGGCTGGTGGCCAGTACGTTGGGCGAAACGCAGGTTTTGGTGAACAATCGGCCGGCACCGCTGGTGTATGTTTCGAAGGGCCAGACCAGCTTCATTGTTCCTTACGAGACGGCCGTTGGCGCGAATGCCCAGGTGGTGGTGAGTTACAAGGGAGTCCGGTCGGCACCGTTCACCGTGCCGGTGGTGGCGGCGAGCCCTGGACTGTTCTCCGCGAACAGTTCCGGCACCGGGCAGGGCGCGATTCTAAACCAGGACGGCGGGTTCAACAACGCTCAGAATCCGGCGGCGAAGGGGAGCGTGATTGTCCTGTTCCTGACCGGGGAAGGGCAGACCGACCCGCCCGGTTCCGATGGCCAGATCGCCAATGGCGTCTTTCCGAAACCGGCGCTGCCGGTGCGGGTCGACATGGGCGGCATCCAGGCCGAGGTGCTCTACGCCGGCGCGGCGCCGGGGCAGGTGGCGGGGCTCATGCAAGTGAACGCAAAAATACCGGACAATAGCAACAGCGGTCCGGTGCCTGTGCAAGTTACCGTTGGGACCGCGCAAAGCCAGCGCAGTCTCACGGTAGCTGTTCGATGAAACCAATCCTCCTCTTACTCTCATTCGCCGCCGCGCTGATCGCGGCTGATAAGTACACCGTCTACGAGTCCGAACATTTTGAGCTGATCACGGATGGCTCGCGCGGCCGCGCGCAGGAGATTCTGGCCCAGTTTGAAAGGGTGCGCAGCTTCTTTGTGAAGGCCATGGCTATGCGCGATCCGGTGTTAAAGCCGCGCATCGTCGTCTTCCAGAACGATAAAGACTACCGCGACTACGCGCCGAGCGCGGTGACCGCGGCGCACTACATGTCCCTGCCACAGCGGGACTATATCGCCATTGGCGCCGGGACCGGCGAACGCGATAAGCGGGTGGCGGTGCATGAGTATCTGCACTTACTCGTACGCTATACCGACTTAGACCTGCCGCTGTGGATGAACGAAGGCGTGGCGGAGTTGTACTCGAATATTGAGACCGTGAAGAAAGTCGTCCGGGTGGGCACGCCGATTCCCGAGCATGTGTTTCTGATCCGCAACGACTGGCTACCGTTGCAGGATCTGTTGGTCAGCGACCACGACTCCAAGTTCTACAACCGGCGGCAGCACGTGGGCCCTTTCTATGGCATCAGCTGGGCGCTGGTGCATATGCTGACGCTCGACAATCGCTACCGGCCGGGGTATGCGAAGTTCAGCCAGTTGCTCTCCGATGGCGTGGCGGCGGACGCCGCGGTGAAGCAGGCTTATGGGAAGACGGTGGCGGAGTTGGAGGCCGATTTGAAGGCCTACATACAGCGCAATCAAGTGAACGTCGTGAATTACGAGATGCAGTTCGATAAGGTGGACGAAAAGCTTCCCGGGCGGCCGGCGACCGCGTATGAGTGGGACTTGGCGACGGCGGATTTGCTGATGGGCGTGCGGAAGTACGGGCAGGCGGCGGCGCGGATGGAGGCGTTGACGAACATGGAGCCGAAGCGGCCGGAGGCGTGGGAGTCGCGGGCGTTTGCGGCGTGGGTGATGAAGGGGGAGGGGGCGGAGGAGGCTTTTCGGAAGGCGCGGGAGTTGGGCTCGGTGAGCCCGTATTTAGCGTATTGGGCTCCGGGGCTGACGAAGGACTCGCAGGCCGCGCTGGCGGCGCTGAAGGAGACGGTGGCGAAGCATCCGCAGTATGTGGAGGCGCGGATCCGGCTGGCGGAGCAGCTGCTGTTTCAGCGGGAGACGCAGGCGGCATATGACACGTTGAAGGCGATTGGCAAGATCAACCGGCGGCAGGTTCAGCTGTACTTTCCGCCGATGATTCAGACGGCGTGGTTTTTGGACAAGATGGAGGAGGCGCGGGTGGCGGCGTCGCAGTTTGTGAAGTTATCGGTGAAGCCGGCGGAACGGGAGCGGGCGCTGAAGCTGTTTGCGCTGGCGATGAAGGACCGGCCGAAGGCGCAGGAGCGGGAGGCGTGGGTGGAGGTGCCAACGGCGGTGACGGCACCGGCGGCGGAGCGGGATGCGGGGGAGTGGACTGGGGAGCTTCCGGTGGCGAAGACGCCGATGTTGTTTGCGACCGGGGCGCTGGTGAATCTGGAATGCAAGGAGCCCGGGGTGCTGCATGTAAAGACGGATTCGGGAGTAAGTAAGTTAGTCATTGACGACCCGACGAAGTTACAGATGGCCGGGGCGGAGGACGGGAAGGGGGAGTTGACTTGTGGAGCGCAGTCGCGACGGGTGAAGGTGGGGTATTATCCGCGGGAGGGCACGGACGGCGTGGCGCGGACGATTGAGTTCCTGCCGTGAGAGGGCTGATTGTGGCGGTGATGGCGGCGTTGGCGTTGCCGGGGCAGATCGCATTTACCCGGATGGAGTCACCGCATTTTGAGTTGTACACGGATGGGTCCAAGGGCCGGGCGGCCGACATTCTGCAGCATTTTGAGCGGGTTCGTTCGTTCTTTTTGCAGACGATCAATCCACGGGAGACGGCGGGGAAGCCGCGGGTTGTTGTACTGAATTCGGCGAAGACGTTTGCGACGTTTGTGGATCGGAAGTCGACGGTGGCCTACTATTTGGGCCTGCCGCATCGGGACCTGATTGTCATTGGTCCGGCGGGGAAGGGCGCGGACAATCAGACCATAACTCATGAGTATCTTCACTTACTGGTTAACCAGGCGGGGATGCGGATTCCGTTGTGGATGAATGAGGGGATTGCGGAGGTGTATTCGACGCTGCAGCCGGTGGGGCAGAAGATGCGGGTGGGGACGCCGATTCAGGGGCATATGATGCGGTTGCGGTTTGACTGGCTGGACATCCGCCAGGTGTTGAAGGCGGAGAGCTATGGGAGCGAGGAGCATGTGGGGCCGTTCTATTCGATGAGCTGGGCGATTGCGCACATGCTGCTGTTAGAAGACGACCTGCGGCCGAAG